>CALMAV010000345.1 GCA_937859895.1 uncultured Bryobacterales bacterium
GGTCGTAGTAGTGACAGTGGCCGAGGACCACGCGGTGCTTGGCGTGAGTGACTCGTGAAAGCCGGATTGGTCGAGCGGGGTGGAGGTGTTCAGTCCGGCCACTTCCGCAACGGCCACCAGCAGATAGGTACTGCCGCCGCTGAAGTTTAGAGTCAGTGAGGTAGCGCCGCCGCCGGTGACCTTGGCGTAATAGAAGTTGGTGAAGGTGGCACTGCCGGAGACTTGGTGAGCGATGGGCGTTGCCAGGCCGCGCGTGAAGATGTCGCCCGTTCCATCGCTGACACCGATGACATCTAGGGGCCAGAAACTAACTCCGACGATCAAGGTGTGTCCGGCACCGGTCGGTTGCGGGAGGGTCAGGGTGACGGTGCCGCCGGCAGTAGGTTGGCGACTGAAGGTTGCTTTCTGGATAACTGAGATGGCCGGGAGAGTGGTTACTGAGAAAGCACCGGACAGAGTGCTGGACCCATTGCCGGGATTGGTGACGGTGACATCGCGTGCGCCAACGGAAGCACTGGAGCTGATAGCGATGCTGGCAGTGAGCTGGGAGGCCGAGTTGAAGGCGCAGGAGTTCACAGTGATGCCGGATCCGAAGCTGCAAGTTGCGCCACTCCCGAAGTTGCTGCCGGCAAGGAGAACGGACGTCAGGGTCTGACCTGGCGCGCCGGAGTTGGGGTTGATGGAGGTCAGAATAGGTGCAGACGCCGGACCGGCAGTAGCAACGGTGAAGCCATTTGTCAGAGTGCTGGACTGGTTGCCGGGATTGGTAACGGTAACGCTGTGTGCGCCGATAGTTGCACTGGTGCCGATGGCGATGCTGGCGGTGAGCTGGGTGGCCGAGTTGAACGTGCATGAGTTTACGGTGATGCCCGTTCCGAAGTTGCAGGTAATGCCGCTCTGGAAGTTACTGCCCGTGAGGATGACACCGGTCAAAGTCTGACCTTGCATGCCGGAGTTGGGACTAACGGAAGTCAAAATGGGCGCGGACGCCGGAGCAGCGGCTGTAACCGTGAAGCCGTTAGTTAGAGTGCTCGCCTGGCCGTCGGGATTGGTGACCGTGACGTCGTAGGCGCCAACGGTCGCCCTTGCGGTAATACTTATGCTGGCGGTGAGCTGTGTGGATGCGTTGAACGTGCACGAGTTCACCGTTATGCCTGCTCCGAAGAGGCAAACAGCGCCACTCTGGAAGTTGGTGCCATTTAGGAAAAGGGACAGAGTCTGGCCCTCAGCGCCGGAATTGGGATTGAGCGAGGTCACTGTAGGCGCGGGCGCCGGGGGCGGCGGCCCAGAGGAACCGCTTTGAAAACTGACGATCTCCATCGCGTAGTCTTCGGCCGGGCTGGCGTTGACAGAGGCCTGATAGGAGCCAGTAGCCGAGACGATGCGGTCGAGCAGGCAGACTGTAGCCCCGCTGGAATCATTGTTTTGACTCTCGATGGCCCAGCCGCTGGCCGGACTGGAACAGGCAACAGTCGCGGATGTGGTGCCGCCCCAGGAAAACAGGTATTCGTTTGCCGACGTAGTAGTAAGGGCAGCGGAGGACCAGGCGGAGGATGGCGTGAGTGACTCGTGATAGCTGGATTGGTCGAACGGAGCGGAGCTGTTCAGCCCGGCCACTTCGGCGACGGCTACCAGCAGATAGGTGTTGCCGCCGCTAAAATTTAGAGTCAGTGAGTTGGTGCCGCCGGCAATGGATTTAGCGTAATAAAAGTTGGTAAAGGTGACGCTGCCATAGACCTCATGGCCAATAGCCGCTGCCAGGCCGCGTGTGAAGGTGTCTCCTGATCCATCGGTAACGCTCGTAACATCCTGGGGCCAGAAGGTAACTCCGACAATCAAAGTATGTCCAGCGCCGGTAGCTTGCGGCAAGGTGAGAGTAACGGTTCCACCTGCGGTGGGCTGCCGGCTGAAGGTTGCTTTCTGTATGACAGAGATGGCCGGGAGGGCAGTCACGGAGAAAGCATTGGACAGAGTGCTGGCTTGGCCGTCAGGGTTAATGACGGTGACGTTGCGTGCCCCCAAGGTGGCGGACGAGCCGACCGTTATTCCAGCGGTGAGCTGCGTAGCAGAGTTGAAGGAGCAGGAGTTTACGGTAATGCCGGATCCGAAGTTGCATGTGGCGCCGCTCCCGAAGTTGCTGCCGCTGAGGGTAACGGACGTGAGAGTCTGGCCCGGCGCCCCGAAGTTGGGATTGACTGCGGCGAGGGCGGGCGCGGGCGGCGGACCGGCCGTGGTGACCGTGAAGCCGTTGGTGAGAGTGCTGGATTGACTACCAGGATTGGTCACAGTGACACTGTGGGCGCCAGCAGCAGCAGTAGCGCTAATGGCGATACTGGCCGTGATCTGCGTAGCGGAGTTGAAGGAGCAGGAGTTCACGGTGACGCCGGTTCCGAAGCTGCAGGTTGCGCCGCTCGCGAAGTTGCTTCCGGTCAGGATGACGGATGTGAGGGTCTGACCCTGCGCGCCGGAATTGGGATTCACTGAGGTCAGGCTGGGCGCGGGAGCCGGCAAGGATGAGCCGCTCTTGAACCCTACAATCTCCATTACGTAGTTCTCCGCCGAGCTCGCACTGAGGGAGGCCTGATAGGACCCGGTAGCCGAGACGACGCGGTCGAGCAGGCAGACCGCGGCTCCCGCAGGATCATTGGTTTGACTCTCAATGGTCCAGCCGCTCGCGGGATTGGAGCAAAGAGTATTCGCGGCCGCTGTGGCTCCCCAGGAAAATAGATATTCGTTGGCGGCCGTGGTTGTAACAGAGGCGGAGGACCACGCCGCGGTAGAAGTGAGTGAATCGTGGAAGCCGGATTGGTCGAGCGGGGTGGAGGTGTTCAGTCCGGCCACCTCCGCCACGCTTACAAGCAGATAAGTGCTGCCGCCACTGAAGTTTAAGGTTAACGAGTTGGTGCCCCCAGCCGTGGACTTGGCGTAGAAGAAGTTACTGTAGGTGGCGCTGCCGGAGACATCGTGGTAGATCGATGTTGTCAAGCCGCGCGTGAACACGTCGCCCGATCCATCGGTGACACTGGCGATGTCGAGAGGCCAGAAACTCACTCCGACGATCAACGTGTGCCCAACGCCTGTGGCTTGCGGAAGATTGAGGGTAACAGTGCCGCCCGCGGTGAGCTGGCGGCTGAAGGTTGCTGTCTGGATGACAGAAACGGCGGCGTGCAAAGGGTGCGCCGCAATCAGACCTAGACAGACAAACAGGGCAGATAATACACAACGAAGGTTGAAGACGACGGGAGATCGTAGTCCGGCGGACCGCGCAGCGCAGGTATTCCGGTTCTCTGTCGTTCGGCGACACAATGGGTTCACAAGGCTCCTCACGAAATTGGCGCCGGAAAGCTTGCAGCGGCGTGCGATTTCCCTCGTAAAGCTAACAATTTGAGCCTTCCTGTCACAACGGTGTTATCGACTACAGGTACCGGAACCTATTAGCCTCATTACGAGTGATCCGAGTAGCTGCTACTGGGTGTAATGGTTCTACTCCATGGGTCGGCCGTAGCTTCGATAAAAAGGCAGGAACGTACCAAGTAGCCTTGGGACGGAAATTGACCGGCCAATGACGACTGCGAGGCGACTCTCCCGAGATAACCTGTGATACCGTCCTCTACAGCCTTTGTGAAAGCGCTCGAGAGAAAGATTTCACGGCATCGACCATGTACGCTAAGGACCGTTAGAGGCGGCTCTCCCTGTCGTTGCTCGAGCGGGAAGCATCGTACTGAAAGCGTCGGCCTCAGCCGACAGTAAAGACCCATTCATTCTCATAAGAGATTCCAGACAATGACCTCTGGAGAGATGACCAATAAATTGGAGCAATTTCGGGCGAAGCAGGCCAAACTGGAGCGTGATCTACGCAGACTGGTGCGGGGCATCTGGCTTATCCTGCTGATATTGACAGCCGTGCTCGTGATTGTGAACCCGTGCGACCCCATTACGACCGCCCAGTCAGTGCAGGTGCAGGGAGCCGACTTAGCTGGGGGAAAGAGCCAGTGATGCCGATTGCTCTAAGCAAGCTCGGCCGCCGATGGTACGTGACAGTTGTTGCCGCGCTGCTCACCGCTTGCACAGTTGGGCCGAAGTATACGAAGCCGACACTTCCAGCCGCGCCTGCTTATAGTGAGCAGCCGCCCGCGCAGTTCACCGAGTCGCCTGGATGGAAGATGGCACAGCCATCTGACGCCACCCTGCGTGGTGACTGGTGGGAGATGTTTGGTGATCCGCAGCTGAGTGCTCTGGAACTACAGGTGCCACTCGCGAATCAGACACTAAGAGCCGCAGATGCTAACCTGCGGCAGGCAAGAGCTGCTGTGCAGATCCAGCGCTCCTACCTTCGGCCAACAATCAGCACTGTCCCTCTCGTTTCTTCTAATCACATCTCGGCAAACTCACCGACCGGCTCACTCAGCTCGAAAGGCTTTACCTTTGGGAACTTTGACTTACCTGTTGACTTGAATTACGAGATCGATCTGTGGGGACGTTTGCGCCGCAGTATCACGGCCGCTCGTGAGGAGTACCAAGCCTCGGCAGCAGATCGGGAGAACGTGAAGCTTTCTCTTCAAAGTGAACTCGCCACTGACTACTTTCAATTGCACAGCATCGACGCGCAGGTTCAAATCCTGACCAATAACGTCAAGGCATTTCAGAAGGCGTTGACTCTTACCGTCAACCGATATAACGGTGGTATCGCTTCTAAGGAGGAAGTAACTCAGGCCCAGACGCAGCTGGATCAGACGCAAGCGCAGCTAATCGATCAGGCAGAGGCACGCGCACTCTTCGAACATGCGATAGCTGTGCTGATTGGCCAGAATCCAGAAGAGTTTAAGATTCCGGTAACCCCTTTGAAACTGCTTCCGCCGGTAATTCCCACTGGCGTTCCCTCACAACTCTTGGAGAGGCGACCCGACATAGCAGTAGCCGAGCGGCGACTGGCGTCAGCCAACGAGCAGATTGGTATTGCGCGCGCTGCTTTCTATCCGCAATTACTGATTACCGCAAGTGGCGGCTTTCAAAGTGGAAGCATCGTCAATTGGTTCACTTGGCCAAGCCGACTTTGGGCAGTTGGGCCTCAATTAGGGCAGACGCTGTACGATGCTGGTCGCCGCAGGGCGCAGTTGGCTAGTGTAACGGCAGGCTATGACGTCAATGTTGCTGACTATAGACAGTCGGCTCTGACTGCGTTTCGCGAGGTGGAGGATAACCTGGCGAGTCTGCGTGTATTAGAGCAGGAATCAGCCAAGCAACACGAGGCCACAGTGGCCGCTGAAAGCTCAGTGCAGTTAGCCACCAATCGCTATAAAGGCGGGCTAGTAACGTATCTGGAAGTAATTACCAATCAGGAACTCGCCTTAGCGAACGAGCGTGCGGAAGTGGATTTAATCAGACGGCGAATGACCGCCAGCGTACTGCTGATCAAGGCACTAGGAGGCGGTTGGGATACCAGCAAGCTCCCGCAAAGCTAACTAGCTCCAACCGCCAAATCTGTCCCAGCTGTTAACGTTTTTAAAACTAACTAATTTCCACTCGGAGCCGGATTGGATTGCGCCTCGTGGCTTCGATGATGCTCATGCATCTGCTGGTGCATCTGGGTATAGCTCTGCTTTTGGTCATCGGTCAGGACCGCACGAATCTTTGTTTCGCTCTCACTACGGATCGATTGCATCTTCGTATGACGATCCTCCCGCGAGAGGGAAGTGTCGTTTCGCAGGCTCTCCTCTTGATCATGGCGGGCAGTTAGAATCGGCAGCAACTGGCTCTTCTGATCAGCGCTCAAATTCAGCTTCTTCGCCATGTGCTCCACTTGCTTCTGCGGATCAATCTGACGTCGCGCATGCTGCTGATTCGCTGAGTTTTCGGACGTACCTCCAGTTGCAGCTTGCTGACTTTGAGCGACTGCACCACCGGCAAAACTAAGCAGCGCCGACAACGCGAACACTCCAACTAATTTCTTCATCTTCTTCTCCATTCAGAGGTCTTGCGCCTCTTACTTAGTTGGACGAAGGGGAGCGAGGCGCGGGTAACTGCCCTACCGTTAAAGTTCTTTTAGGCTTGGCCCGCAATCACGGGAAACGGGTGGAAAGAGTCTGCAGCTTTGTAAGACAGCTTGCATGCCGCAACACTCGGAGGCGACTGCTATTTAAATCGAGTGAGCACCTTGATATCTGTCGATGCTTCAGGATTGCTCTACTCGCCAACCTCTCGCTTCGTACAATACGCACGTGACTATCGGCATTGCTGGATTCGGATTCATGGGAACTACTCATCTGCATGCGTGGCGAAAGATTCCACACGCATTAGTCGCGGCGCTTTGCACCGATAGTGAGAAGACTCTCCTCGGCGTCAGCGGCAATCGTGAAATATCTACACCGCCCCTTTCCCTGGAAGGGATCAAGATTCATCGTCAATGGCAGGCACTCGTTGACGATCCATCCCTCGATGTAATTGACATCTGCCTGCCCAGTGATCTGCATGCCGAAGTAGCCGTTGCCGCCTTGCGGAATGGTAAACATGTTCTCTGCGAAAAGCCAATGGCCCTGGCTCCTGCCGACTGCCATCGCATGCTGGAGGCCGCCTCCGGTGCCAGTCGCATCCTAATGATCGGCCATGTTTTGCGATGGTGGCCCGAGTACCTGGCTCTTCACCGTTTCGTTTCAGATGAGGCAAGCGGCCGCATTCGTACGGCCACTTTCATTCGCCAATGTGGGGTGCCTGATTGGAGCCGTTGGCTCACAGACGAATCTCGTAGTGGCGGCGTCCTTCTTGACTTACTAATTCACGATATCGATCAAGCGCTGTCTCTGTTTGGATTGCCCGCGCGTGTCAACTGCAAGCGTTTTGCAGGGCCCGAAACGGCTATGGCCACGCTGGTTTATGCAGGCGGCCCGGAAGTTCGCATCCAAGGCGGCTGGCTAGCACCTGGCACCCCACTCTCCATGAGCTATCAAGTGCGTGCCGACCGTGCCGAACTCAATTTCGACTCACACGGCTTGCATTTAAGTGACGCGGCAGGAAAGCGCCTGGACCTGGACGTTACTCCTGCCGATGCGTACGACGATCAGATTGCTTATTTTTCAAACTGCTGCCGGCAAAACACCCAACCTGCCCAATGTCTGCCCGCAGCTTCCGCCCAAGCAGTTGCCGTCGCACTGCTTCTGAAACAATCGCGCGATCTCGGCGGTCAACCACTCGAATACCCAGCTTAACTATGCAAGGTTTAGAAGATCTCGAGATTGGTTTGGTTATTTGGGCCGGCCCCGACCCAGTACAAACATTGCGTGATGCCAAACAATTTGGCGTGCGCGCCGGCCAGCTTGGCTTTCCCCAGAGCCTTTCTCTTACGGGCGCGGCGGACAAATGGGATGGGGCTCTTACTGCTGAGGCTTTTTCCGTCACAACGGCAGTATGCAGTTATGAAGGAGAAGACTACTCCGACATTCCCTCCGTCATTCGTACCGTTGGCTTGGTTCCACCTGAGACTCGGGCGCGCCGGATTGAGCACACCAAAGCAGTATCTGATCTCGCTTCGAAGCTCGGCATCGACAGTGTTGCCTGTCATATCGGCTTTCTCCCGCATGATCCGGCTGATCCAGGCTACCAGGAAATGCAGACCGTTGCCCTTGAGCTGGCTCGCTACTGCAACAGCAATGGCCAAAACTTCACTCTAGAAACCGGGCAGGAACCAGCCAAGGTGCTCGCTCGCTTCATTGCCGACGTGCACCACCCCAACTTAAAAATCAATTTTGATCCTGCCAACATGATCCTCTACGGCACGGGCGATCCAATCGAAGCGCTTACCCTTCTTGCCGAGCATGTCGTCTCTGTGCACTGCAAAGATGGCGACTGGCCATCAATGGAGAATCCCCAATCATTAGGGCGGGAACTACCGCTAGGCAAAGGCAAGGTAGATCTCCCTGCATTTATCGCAAAACTCAAGGAGATTGGCTATCGGGGGCTACTTGCCATTGAGCGGGAGGGTGTGCCGGATGCTACCGAACGAGCTGCCGACATTCGAGGTGCAGTCGAGTTACTGAAACAACTTACCGGGCGGAACTAAAACGTGTACTTTGGCGGAGTAATCCCTTTAGCTCGCAAATACATCTCCGCCGATGCCCTGTGATTTGTCGAGTGATCCAGCATATGTAGGAGAATGTCGTAACCGGTCTGCGACTGACCTGACCCACCGCCGGGGTAGCTCTTTGAAATCTGCTCCGGTGTTAACTTCTGAACAGCTGCAATTGCAGTCTCGTACGAGCTTTTTATATAAGCGATAACTTCGTCTTTAGTGCTGGCTGTCGGTTTAGCAGCCGTCGGCTTCTCTCCGGAAAAAGCAGAAGTAAAGTACCGTAAAGCCTCAGCCGAATGTTGTAACTGACCGCCAAAACTCATCTGTTCAGGGGTTAGCTTAAATCCGTAGTTCTCGGCAGGCATCGCCTCGGCTACTTTAAGGGTGAAGTCTTCGGAGGTTTGCAGATGCTTCAGGAAGATTGATTTGAACTGTGTAGCACTACTGTCGGATTGTGCGTACGCCGGCACAATCGACAACATTGCAATCAGCGTGGCGAAACAGAGCTTGACCATATCACTCCAGAGTAAACGCAAATGCCTGAAGTTCTGAAAAAATCTCAGCCCTTAAGCGCCCTGTCTGCTTTGAGAAACTCCCCAGTACTACGGGCAACTAAGTTGCGCTCTCGCCGAGATCGCTGCTCATCTTCGCGGCTCATCAGCACGTATGTTGCTAAGCCAATCAAAATAACACCTGTAGACCCGGACAATTTTTCAAGTCGACTCACACGAACACCTCAAATGTGGGACTTGGGTCTGCTAGTTAAGTGACAAAAGGATTGGCGTGACATTTGCCCAGCCAATCCCTTAATCAGCTACTTCTTCTCTTCTGCAGCCTTAGCACGAGTGTGATGATGAATATTCCCGTCTTTATCGGTGTACTCGCGGGATTTCAAGTCAGAGGAATCATTGCTCTCTTCCTTCTTTGCCTCACCCTTGTGTGAGCTGGCGGACTTTGTTTCCGACTCGTGAGAGCCCGAACTCTTGCCGTTCGAGTGTGAACTAGATGCGTGCGCATCCTTCTCCTTCGTCGAGGCGGCCTCATGATGAGGTGTAGGATCTGCAGCGCTCTTGTGAGGGTGCTTCCCGGTTCCTTGTTGTTCCTTCTGTTCAGCCATAACTAGCTTCTCCTTGCCCTGTAGACTCGGGAGAAAGCGAAGCAGGACCTCGCAATGTTTCCACCATCTATCTTCAAGTACGGGCAACGAATGGGTACTACGGACCCTACTATTCTGTTTGACGTAGGCCTAAGTCCAGCAACTACTTATCTCGTACGCTTAAAGAATACTGACTCCATCCCGCCCGCGCTGCTTTGGCGTAGCCCTCCATTTGCGAGTAGTCGTCATTCCAACTCGTATACATTAACCCCAACACGCCCGGCACACCTGCTGCAGCTTTCAACTCCGCTGTAGCCGCCGCCGCGCCGTTGCCCGTGTCATAGTATCCCGCAATAATCTGCTTATGTGCGATAGGTTGCTTCCCATCGCCGCCTGAAAACCACTTAAGTGAATCAGCCCTCTTGTCCTGGTTCCAGTTCATGACTATGACACTCGACGGAATACCAGCTGCTGCGCCAGTCAAATCACCTTCTACGTGGAAATAGTTATCCCGGCCATTGTGAAAGGGATCGAACATATCATTCCAGATATACAGGACGTTGCCCGGCGCCACCTTCCCATAAGTCCCCATCAGATTACCGACGCTCCAGGAGAGTAACTGCCCGGCAGTCATCCGCTTGGCGCGGCAACTGGCACACGAGTTCATCTGCCGTATCTCGTCGAACCCGAGCATCAATCCTCCACCCGGGGGCAGCACGCGATGAATCGCCTTTCCACTTCTTGCGACCCACTTAAGGCTTTCCGGGTCTGTCATGCACATGGCGATACTATGATTGCCCGGCACGGGAAACGCTGAGTAGGAATCAATCAGCACGGTTTGTCCGGGTTTCATATGAGTTCCAGCCGGCAAGCTCACTGGCGTTGGTTCGTGCCAATCGTCATTGAAGGGTTTTGGCACCTGCATATGATGATCCGTGATTGGCTTGAAATCACGGCCCTCTACAAAGTCTGGCCCTTTCTGACCTGGCTCGTACACCTTCACCGGCGCACCCTCACGCCGCGTCAGGTAGACCAACGCGGTCTCTTCAATCGACACATCATCGAACCAGAGAATTCCCGCGCTGCCACCCCATACCCCGAAGTATAGAGTTCCTTCCGTACTGTCCTGACTATTGAAGATATAGTCAACCTGCGTCCAATCGTGAGTGCCGTTTGCGGATAGGCTCACGTTCAAACGCACTTTGTCAAAGCTACCCTTGTCGAACACCGAGATCATAGGACCACCTCTGAAGTTCGACGCTTTATAGAACATGCGCACGTGATACTGACGCCACGGCTGTAACGGAAAGTCCTGACGGAATCGCGCATTGCCAGGTGCATCCACCACAACTGCTGAATTTTTACCCGAGTGGGCAACGTTGTTTACGCCAATACCTGCGTCATTTGTGGAGAACCAGTCTTGCTTACCAGCTTCGAAGCCGCCATTTGCTAGCCCAGGAAAGCTGTCTTTAAAGCTCAGCTTAGTTCCTGTGCGATCCACTTCGAATTTAGACCCAACTACACGCTGGCTCTCAGCCCAGTTCGGATTGTTCTCCAAATCTTCATTGGAGTAACCGTAGGGAGCAGGTGCTGCTAACACCTTCATGTGCTTACTGCTCGCATACTTCAGCAGGTCACGCATGAAACCTTCGTTGTCTAGGGGCCAGGAGTCGTTCCCCATGTAGTTCAGGCCGCTATCCCACAGTGCAAGCCCGTTGTAGCCGGCTGCAGCCGCTTTGTCTACCAACTTGCGGCTATTCGCAAGCGCGTCCTCACTGCTTAGGAAACTATGGTGCCAATACCACAGCTGCATGCCTTCTGTGTTGGCAGGTTCTGCAGCCGCACTACGCCGGCCTAGTGAAATTGCCAAGAGAACTGCAGCAGGAAGACAAAGGAGAAGAGCGCGACGACGCGTGCTCGTTCTCCATTTGCTTAGGAAGCTAAATTGAGAGGCTTGGCCTCCAACACTCCCTTGTAGCCGTTCTTGATTCGTTCTTCGATGATTGCCCAAACTTTAGGATCGCAGCCCTTCCACTCCATAACTGCAACATTACCCAGGTACGGCAGCGCGGCCACGCCCGCTTTGCTAGAAAAGTAGCCGCTTACGACCAGACTGCGAAACTGGCTAAAAAACATCATGCCCTGATGGTCGTTCTTTGCTACCTTCTTCGGATACGCAATACGGTCAAGCAAAAGCTTCTGGCTTGCTGTCCCTGCATCGACAAAGTCTTTGCCACACATTTGATTTGCTTCGTGGTCCAGCCACATCAACCCGCCAAGCATCTCGCCGCGAAAATTCTGGCTGCCGTCCTCGCTAGTTCGGAACGCTATCCAATCGTCCAGAAACTCGGGCACACCCGCACCTGTCGCGCTCGGTCCGCTCTCATCTGCTGGAATAATCAGATCCGACAGTACCTTCACCGTCTGCCACTGGTGATCGTCAAAGGTCTGACGCTGATATGGTCCCTTAGAAGCGGCATTCTCACCGGAGTTGGATCCATGTTGGTGCTGTGCCTCTAAGCTATGCGCGGTGCCTGTGGCTAAAGCGGCTGCAGGAACAGCCGCACCCAGAATATGGAATAAATTTCGGCGACTTACGTTTTCTGCCATGCTCTTGCTCCTTCTCAGACCTTCACGCTGAACTTCTTAACTTGGTCAGCAATGTAGTCGCTCGTCCGCCAGCCAAGCGCCGTAATTGTCAGCGTCGGATTCTTATCCGCATTACTGACAAACGGAGCAGCATCAGTCACAAACAAATTCTTAACATCCCAAGCCTGGCAATGTTCATTCAACACCGATTTTTTCGGGTTGCTGCCCATCTGTGTCGCCCCTACTTCGTGAATGATTTCTCCGCCCCGCGCAATGCCCCAATTGCTCTCTTCGGCCGCGCTCCGTGTGACAGTTCCGCCCATGGTTTCAATGATTTCCTTGAACGTCTCCTGCATGTGCCGTGCCTGCAGAATCTCGTCCTGGCTCCACTTAAAGTGAAAGCGCAACACTGGGATACCCCATTGGTCCACCACGTTCGGATCAATCTCGGCGTAGCTATCTTCGTTCGGAATCATTTCGCCACGACCGGAGAAGTGCACGTCCGCACCGTACAGCTTGCGCAGATTTTGTTTCATTTCCACGCCGTATCCGCCGCCTAGGAACTGTTCAGGATATCCGCCCATGACGCCCGCACCTGGTTGCTGTCGACCGCCGCCCAGCTCAATGTGGTAACCGCGGGAAAACGGCATCTTACCAGCTTTTTGCTGCTTGTAGTTCCACCACGGCATATACATGTGCATGCCGCCCACTCCGTCTTCGTTTTGCGGAGGCAGGTCTTGCAGAATCGGCACAAATCCGCTCACGGCGGAACCGACCGTATCCATTACGTACTTGCCCACCAGCCCGGAGCTGTTAGCAATACCGTTTGGAAACAGACTCGACTTCGAGTTCAGCATAATCCGCGCCGTCTCACAGCAGCTGGCGGCCAAGACAACAATCTTTCCGCGCACCTGCACTTCTTTGCGAGTCTTCTTATCTACATAAGAAACGCCGGTTGCCATACCATCTGAACCGACCAGGACTTCGCGTACCATTGCGCTTGTGCGAACTTCTAAATTGCCGGTCTTCAACGCAGGCTTGATATGCACGCCCGGCGAGTTAAAGTTGGCATTCACACCACAACTCCGCCCGCACTGCGCACAATAGTGACAGGCCGGACGCCCGTTCAGAGGCCTGGTTAAGATTGCCAGCCGTGATGGGATACACGGAATATCCAACTTGTCGCTCGCCATCTTAATGACTCGCTCATAGCTGCGCGGAGCGGGAGCCGGCTGAAAATTGCCGTCTGGAGTATTCTCCAAGCCCTCGTGTGTCCCAAAAACGCCAATCAACCCTTCGGCTTTGTCGTAGTAAGGCGCCAGATCATCATAGGTTATTGGCCAATCGAAGCCCTTGCCATCACGGCTGTACGGCTTAAAGTCGTACGGTCCCATGCGAAGCGATATACGCCCGTAATGGTTCGTTCGACCGCCCAGCATACGCGCCCGCCACCAGAGCCACTCTGAGCCCGGCGCGTTCGTATAAGGCTCTCCCGGCACCTGCCAACCGCCAACGGTTGTCGCATCAAAGGCACCCCACGGTTTGTCACGCGTGCCCGAAGCCCTGTGTGGCACCTGGTACGGCCACTCAAACATCTTGGTGTCCTTAGTGCAGTCAAACCAATCGCCGGCTTCCAACAAGCAGATCTTTGCACCTGCGTGTGAGAGTACGTGGGCCGCAATGCCGCCACCCGCACCAGAACCGACAATAATCACATCATAAGTTTTAGGCGTCGCTTGAACCTGGGCCATATCTTTCTTCGGTAACTATTATCTAACTTCCATATTGACACTGCGGGCCCGAACTAGGTGCTAGCCTCCGTCACGGTATTGCCGGACCTTAATTAAGCACGGGCCGAGTTCGTAAGCGCACCTGAGCTAACCAGACTTCCATATCGCTGGTCAACCGCAAAGAAAGCTGTGTCAGCCTCTTCAGGGGCCATTAAACGGTCAAAAGCGCGCGTTAAGCGGCAATCGACACAATCCACCATTTCATCAGCAATGAGCCACGCCAACATTTCAATTGATTCCATGACTATTAAGTGAGAGCCGAACAGATTTCTCGCGTGTATAGATTACGGGCAAGATTTCCATATAGCACGCAAGTTCGTCATGGTCACACCAACTGCGTTAAAAAGAGTATCGAAGGCTGATCTGTAGCTGCCGCTGGCTATCCTTAGTAACAACTCTGCCAAAGTTGCCGTTGGTAGGATCCGTGTTAAGGCCACCGCCCGTTGCGCCGCCCCAGTTTGGATGATTGAGGAAGTTGAAAACCTCAAAGCGCAGCGTCGCAGCTTGCGTCTCAGTCGTGTGAAAGGTCTTGAAGATTCCACCGCTCCAGTTTTGGAAGCCGGGTTGAAAGAAGATGTTCCGGCTGCGCTGATTCGTAGAGGTCCCGGCAGCTGGCGCGAGAATGTTCACGCCTGGCCGGAACGCGTACCATTGGCCTTTGTCTCCAAACAGACCCGGTTGCGCGATTTTGCCGTTTACGATGTAACGAGTACCAAACCCGTCAAAGGCATCACCCGAGTTGCCGCTTCCTGTGCCGACCCCAGCAATGTCGTTTCCAGTTTGAACAGAGATCGGCGAACCGTTTTGAAACTGGCTGATTTCAGTGATTTGCCAGCCGCCAAGCAGCTTACCTTTGAGAGTCTTCTGGTCAGTGAAAAACGGCAGCTCATAGATGAAGTTAACGACCGCCACATGGCGATGATCGAAGTCTGAAAATCCATAGAGCAAACTCCTTGGGCCGTAAGTATTCGGGACAATGTCGCGGTAAGACGACCCAGTATCCATGCTTTTGGACCAGGTATAAGCCAAGCCGGCCTGGAACCCGTGAGCGAATCGCCGGTTCACATCCACTTGCAGAGCATGGTATATGGAATTGGCCACCGTATTGTTTTCCGGTATTGCTCCAAATCCTTGATAAGGCCGAAGCGCGTCTGTATTCACGCCGGTGTTGGCCTGCAACGTTCCAGGCTGCAATTGGTTAATGTTAGAAATTTGCTGGAGACGTAAACCCCGTCGCCCTACATAAGCGACTTCGACAGTCGTTTGGAAGCCGACTTCGCGTTGCACCGCCAGGTTCCAGGACCATGCCTCAGGGTTGTACAGGTTCTTAGCCTGCGTGTTCACGGAGAGAGGGAAAGTGTTTTGACCGACGCCACCAGGATTATCTACCGAACCATTTGACACCGACGCGCTGGGCTGAAAGGGCGGGTTGCCTCCTAGAAAGATTGCGTCGCTCACGCCAAGGCGAGTCAGATAGCGGCCAATTCCACCGCGCACCACTGTCTTCTCATCAAAGGCATATGCAAGACCCAGTCGAGGCTGCAGACCCTGGATAGGCTGACTGTTGGAGTACGATTTTTGTTCTGCGCCTCCTCGAAATAGCCGGGTAATGCCACTCTGATACAGCGGCCAGTCATCGGCAGCTACACGTCCGTGAGCAGCCGCTGGAAAGCCAGTCCCGGGAATGACGATTCCGTTGTAGATATCGCCAGATCCTGCAATCGGCCTCCCGGTCCTCGGGTCCGTCCGCACGGCAACTGCAGGATTGTAATACTTGGAGTCAAAGACCGAGAGATTCCGCCATATGCTGTAGTACGGAATGATTATGGATTGGCGCAGACCGATATCGACGTGCAACTTCGATGTGGCCTTCCAGGAGTCCTGCACGAACCACTCGTACATGAAACCGCGGTAAGGAGTGTAGGCGCGACTTCCCAGTTCAGCATACGTGTCGAACCTACCCACAGCAGCGTTAGCAACTGCTAGACCCGTACCCCCACGCGTACTGTCTAAGAATAAGAATCGCCCATTCTGGTTATTTGTCCCGCCGGGCACACCAGCTACGTTGATCTGATCGTAGTCGTTCTCACCGGCACGCTCAAACAGAGCTCCTGCTTTTAACGTGTGGTTACCCGTAACCTTGGTGACGTTGTCCGAAATATCGTAGATCGGTCCTTTTGAAGAGGACGGATACGGCAAACCACTCAGCTCGCCAAACGGACTGCCTATATTAATGGAAGGAATTTTCTCTGGGATATTCTTTCCATTTGGAAACAGGTATGGATAGTTAATTCCATAGTTATTTCGGTTATAGAGTCCGTTAGACCGATCAATATTAATAAAAACCTGATCCCGGCTGACTGCTACCAGAAACTCGTTTACGACCGTCGGATTGATACTCCAGGTCCAATTTACTGAGATCGTCTGATTAGGACGGCTAAACAACTGAGGAATTACACTATAGCCGCTAGCGAACGGGTTTACGTTGTTGTAGTTATAATTCAACAGCCTAAGCCGAACGTATTGGTTATTTCCCGGCACAACATCGACCGAACCTGTATCCTTACGCTGGTCCTCCGGCGCTGAAGCTGAGATCTGATAATTTAAGCCGCCGGTGCGGTCCGGTTGCGGAAACACGTTCAGCAAGGCAAGCCCATTCGGACTTAGCTGATTTGCAGGAATGATGTTATTAGGGTAGGGATTGCCATTGGGATCCCTAATGATGCGAGTAGTCCTGTAGAAAATATTGTTAGGGTTGAGCAGTTCACTAAAGTCTCCCTGCCGCATCAGCGCCGATGGCACGAATTGATTTGAAGATAAATTGTTCTGGGCAGTCTGACGGTAGCGGACATACTCCTGCCCAAAGAGAAAGAACAGTTTGTTCCGGTCTGCATTGAACTTTTTCGGAATGAAGATAGGTCCACCAATGTTGTACCCAAATTGATTGAAGCGGAGCGGTGCAGCTTGGCTGTTCACCGATGGATCCGGACTGTTGTTGCGCGACCAGGAGTTAGCATCCAGAGCTGAGTTTCGGAAATACTCATACGCGGTGCCATGAAACGCACGACCACCGCTCTTAGTTATGATTCGAATCTGCCCACCCGACGCTCGTCCGTACTCGGCCGTGTAGTTCGACGTCAGAATCTGTACTTCCTGCGTTGAGTCCGCGTCCGCCACTCCAATGCTCGTTCCATTCGAACGTGTGCGAACAGCTACTGCGCCATCTTGCGTGATGAGCGTGTCGGTATTGCGCGAACCATTCACATTTAAGCCGTTAGTCAAGCCAAAGCTAAATTGCCCAATGGCTGTTCCTCCATTCACGCCAGGCTTCAGCAGCGATAACAGGTAAGGGTTGCGACCATTCAATTGCAGATTCTGGATCTGCCGGGTTGTAACATCGCGCCCCAAAGTCGCACTGTCGGCCTGTACCGGAGGGGCTTCTCCTGTCACCTGCACAGTTTCGCTAGCCTGTCCCAGGGTAAGTGTTGCGTCTAACGTGGCTGTAACGTTTGCCTGAAGAGAGTTGCCTGTCTGCTCATATCGCTTGAATCCGGGAGCTTCGACAGTCAGACTTACCGGGCCCGCCGGAATGCTCGGAATCGAATAGGCACCGCT
>CALMAV010000346.1:0-2929 GCA_937859895.1 uncultured Bryobacterales bacterium
GGGTTCGACGCGGCAGCAGTTGCCCAATCTCGGCGATGTGCCGGAAGGAAGTGCCCAGAGTTTCGGTGGTGGAAAGCGTGGATCGCAAGGCTTCATTCCAGCCAGCTGGGTTGAATGTTTCATGCAGGATTTCCGCGTCAACCGGGATACGCGAATCGAGCGATAGCAGAAAGCTGTGGTCGTCAAAGTTCGCCACCACGCTGCTACCTTTGGCTAGCCGCGCGCCTGTGACCCAGGCCAATGAGCGGTTCACTGCCCGGCCAGCGACAATATGCACGAGCAGCAGCATGTTCCTACCGTTCACGATCTTTTCGACTAAAACAGGCGAGTCAGTCGGAACGGGCAGGGCATTCGAGTGACGTGCGATGAACCCGGCTACGCGACTCGCCGCATTCGTGTCTACCTTATAGGCTTTCATCAGATGAGCTTCGACCGCAGCGGCTCCTCCTTTAGAGAAGCGGTCGCGCAACTCACGGCGAAGCTTCAATTCTTGCGCCGCCATCTCAGATGTGAGCGCCATTTTGTTGCCCAACCAGCGGGGCGTTTTTACCTGCTCACCTTTGGCGGGTTCAACCACAGCAATGTTTCCTTGAATGCGCTTGATCCGTACCGGTTTGCCGCCCATGATGAACGCCTCATCCGGTTGCAAGCTGGCAATGAAAGCTTCTTCCACTGCGCCTAATTGCCGGTTCCGCACCGACATAACACGCATCTCGTAATCGGTGCTGATGACACCTAGATTCAGGTAGTAGTTGCGAGCGATCTTTGCAGTGGCAACGCGAAACTTGCCGTCGTGTAGAACGATTTTGCCGTACGTTCCGTAAGGCCCAAGGACCTTGCCTTCGCCGGAAAGGTAGTGCAGCACATCGTCGAAATCCTGGCGAGGCAGATCGAGATAAGGCCCGGCTTTGATGATCAGTTCATACGCTTCGTCGGCGGTCCATTCGCGCTCGATGCTCATTCCAAGCAGAACCTGAGCTAGCACATCTAGTGGAGCACTGGGAATACGCAGGGCATCGAGATGTCCCTCGCGGGCCGCCTCACGCAGGGCAACGCACTCCAGCAGATCCGGGAGGCTCAACGGCACCAGTGCGCCAGAAGCAACGCCGTCAACACGATGTCCACTTCGGCCCAGCCGCTGCAAGGCACGGCTGACTCCGCGCGGAGTGCCGATGAGCAGAACCTGGTCGACGCTGGCAAAGTCGACTCCCATCTCCAAACTGCTGGAGGCAATCACCGCCCGCCAGCGCCCAACCTTCAAGCCGTCCTCAATCTCTTCGCGCCCAGCCCGGTTGATGGAGCCATGGTGGACAGCGATTTGGTCTTCCAGCTCCGGCAGTAATATGTTTAGGGCAAGCCCGAGCCGCTCCACCGCCGATCGCGTAGTGAGGAAGATAAGACTGCACTGCGCCGTCTTCACCAACTCGGCCACTGTTGGAGCAATACGAAACGAGTTGTAGCCTGCCGGGGGAAGCCAAGCGCCTACGTCCGGCGGCACGACTTCGAGCCGATGTGACTTGCGCAGATCCGCTGAAGCAATCGCACAAGAACGCCGTCCAGCGAGCAGCCGTTCCATCGCCTCAATGGGCCAAGCCGTTGCAGAGACGCCGATGCGCTGCAGCGGCCGCTTCACTCGATGTTCTAATCTTTCCAGGCAAAGGGCCAGCAGAGAGCCACGCTTGTTTTCAGCGAAGGAATGAATCTCATCGATGACGACAGTGTCAGGGTCAAAACCGGTGTCGTGCCATGCTGCCTGCGAGAGGATGGAGCTGAGACTTTCAGGGGTCGTTAGCACCAGGTGAGGGCGGCTTCGACGTTGTCGGCTGCGATCAGCGGAGGTAGTGTCGCCGGTCCGAGTCTCCATTACGATTTGCTGCGGCGCGGGTAAGGCGAGGTTGAGTGCATCCAGGGCAGGCGTTAAGTTGCGGAAGATATCGTTGTCAAGAGCTCTCAGCGGCGATACATAGATGGCGCAGACAGCATTGGGCAGCCGGTTTAAGCTCGCGCGCTCGGCCAATCGGGAGAGCACAGATAGGAACGCCGCCAATGTTTTGCCGCTGCCCGTAGGCGCAAGGATTAGGGTGTTCTTTCCAGCAAGGGTGAAAGGCAAGGCTTTCCCTTGAATTTCACTCAGGCCTGGATAGTTCTGGCAGAACCAAGCCGATAGCGCGGGATGCAGCTTGTCAATAATGGCTTGGCCGTTCCTCTTCGCCGTGGCTTTCTTGGCGGCTGGCATACGATTGTTCGTCACTGCAGGGAGGCTCGATACATCTCTTCGACACGCGCCAGATCATCGGCTTCTTCAGCTTTTTTGTCTTTGCGCCAGCGCAGAATTCTAGGAAATCGCAGCGCGAACCCGCTCTTGTGTCGGGTACTCTTCTGCACCCCATCGAACGCCACCTCCAGCACGACCTCTGGCTTCACAATCATCACCGGCCCGAACCGATCTGTAGAGGCAGCCCGCAACACCTTGGTGAGTTCCTTCACTTCCGAATCAGTCAAACCGCTATACGCTTTGCCAATGTTGACGTAACTCTCCCCTGCTTTCACGGCGAAAGTGTAATCAGAGAAGACGGTAGCTCGACGGCCGCTACCTTGCTCGGCCGACGTCACCACTACGTCCAGAGTGCCGTAAGGACGCTTGAGCTTTTGCCAGGAGCCGCTGCGCTTGCCAGGTTCATAGTGGCTGCCACGGCGCTTCAGGATAAGCCCTTCATTACCGCTCGCCCGGGCTTGTCGGAACAGAGTTTCTACCGTGTCGCTATCTGTGGGCTCGTGTGACGGTGACAGCAGAAGCGGGTGCGATTCGCCTCCTAACAAGCTCTGCAAGGCCTGCTTGCGTGCTTCCAGGGGCGAATGGAAGAGCACCTCGCCATTTCGGAGCAGGATGTCGTAAGCCATGAAAATAATGGGTACTTCGGCCTGTAGC
>CALMAV010000346.1:2939-6935 GCA_937859895.1 uncultured Bryobacterales bacterium
GTTGTTGCAGGACGTTGAAGTTCAGTGCGCGACCGTCACGCCAACCGAGAATCTCGCCATCTACCAAACCACTGCCGCGAACTGATTCGAAGGCTCGGACAATCTCAGGGAAGACGGTTGTCACTTCCTCCAAGCCACGCGAGTAGATGCGGACGTGCCCGCCTTCAAAGTGCACTTGAGAGCGGATGCCGTCATACTTGTCTTCCACCAGCCAATCAGCAGGAGCGGCCAAGTCTTCGAGGCGTTCCAGCGGCTTGGCAAGCATGAAGTCCATAGGATGAAATAGCCGCGCCTCGATACTTTCCAGTTCGCCTCGCCGGGCTGCCAGCGCTACCAGAGAGAGGTTCCCCAGCCGGTTGTTCGCGTCGCGGACTGCCTCGTTCGGGACACCGCAAGCCGACGCAACAGCCTCCTCAACTTGCCGGAGCATAAGCCCGATGCGCAAGCCGCGCGTGACCACCTTGATGAAATACTTCACCGTGAGCGGGCGATAAGTCCGGTAAGCTGCTGCCAGAATCTCGACCTTACGTGCCGTGAGACGAGTGCGAAACAACTGTTGGTAAATCTCGTTGGCTCCCGCGAGAGTGAGTGGAGCATCGCCGGGTGTTCCGCTCCGCAGCAGCAGCGCGGTAGTCTCCCCGATATCGCCCACCTCCGCATGGCAGACACTAAGAGTCTCGTTATCCCAGCCAGTGGCAGCCTGCAGCGCACTCCGCAAAATGCTGTAACCGATGGAGAGCTTGCCCTTCTCTTCCAGTTCGAACAGGCTGTGATTGACAGCGCCTTCGGGGACCGGACCGACGCCTAGCAGTTGGACGGCGAGTGCAAGCTGAGCGTCATCGAGCGGCCGCAAGTAGTCGGCCAGCAAGGCAACCTTTTTCAGGCGGCTCGCATTGTTGGCGATCTCCTCACAGACTAGTGCCAGCTGATCCAATTAACCTTCCGCCTCAATGCTGGTGTGGGCGCTGGCTCGCTGCGGGGCAGCTGCATCCCAACCGCGCGCTTGCAGGATGCGTGCGAACGGCACAGTGTAGCCGTGGACGACGTCGATGCGCTTGGGCCGACACTGTTCTACCAGGCTGAGCAATTCAGCAAAGTCTGCATGATCAGAGTAGGGAATTAGCCGTTCGGCCCCGCTGCGTGAACGGGCATTGTCCAATGCCGCCCAGCCGGAGACATAGGCGAACCGAACGTTCTTTCCGCTGGCCTCCAGACTGTTGCCGTGCGAGGGAACGACAACCAGTGCCTTCCCAGCAGTTGAGCGAGCCTCATACGGCTCCCAGCCGGGGAACCCGTAGCCGTGCTCCTGATAGATGGGAATGAACTTGGCAATCGCGCCATGAACGGCTGTTGTAATGCCGGCATCGCAGAGTACGCTTACAATCTCCTGACCGCGCCCCAGGGCATAACCGACAAAAGCCGGAGTCGCGCCTTCTTCCAGACAGTTCCGGGCAAAGCTGACAATTTGTGCGGCAGCTTCATCCCGGTCAAGCAGTCGGTAGACAGGCAGACCGAAAGTGGATTCGATAATCAGCCGATCACACGGCACAGGTTCGGTTTGCTCACCGCGAAGCGGAGGCCTCAGTTTGATGTCGCCGGTGTAGACGAGTCGCTCGCCCCGAAACTCAATCAGCAACTGCGCGGCGCCCAGAATATGGCTGGCAGGATAGGCGGTGAGTGCGGCTCCATGCCACTCGGTGGTTTCGCCAAACTCGAGAGGCCGCATCTCCGGCTCCTTCTCGTTCTCGGGCAACCATAGCCGCATGCGGTAGATACGAAGTGTGGCTGACGTGCCAATTACCAACCCATGGCAGCCGCGCGCATGATCGCTATGCCCGTGCGAAATCCAAGTTGCGCCGCATGGTTCAGTGTTGTCCAGCCAGAGCTCAATCTCCGGAAGAAAGATGCCGCTTGCGCAATACTCGACCTGCATCGTTACCTGTATTTACTATTCACTCACAAAGGGAGAAAGAGCGTGCAGAGTTGATCGATGAACTCGCGCACTTCCGAGCCACGAGCGGACGTGGCATTCACCATAACGGAAAACGCCAATGGGCCGTGTTCTGTCTCAATGTAGCCGCTCAGCGCATTGACATGGGCCAGTGAACCAGTCTTGCCGTGAATGCGTTCTGCGCCAGGAACGCCGTGAAGCCGATGCTGCAACGACCCATCCCGCGCGCCGATCGGGAATGACTGCAGCCAAACCCCGCGCTCGGGACGCATCCACATGTACCGCAGCAGGGCAACCGTTGACATGGGGGTGGTGAGATCCTGGCGAGCTAGCCCAGAACCATCTTCCAGCACGAAGCCGGTCCCCTCCCTTGTGACTTTCGCTTCTTTCAAAAATCTCTCCCGTTCGGCTATGCCGGCTGCGAGCGAGCCTACGCCGGTTTGTGCCTTAGCCACTTCGCGCAGCAGCATCTCGGCGTGGAGGTTCTGGCTGACTTTATTGACGACCTGAAGAGATTGCGCCAGCGGGGCCGAGACATGCTCGGCGAGTAATGTGCCTCCGATGTCAGCGACGCCTGCCGCGTACTGAGCCCGAGCACTCCCGCGCACTGTGATGCCCCGTTCGCGTAGAGCACTAACGAAGGCCTCGGCTGCAAATAGAGCCGGATCATCGACGGCCAGATCCTCATGCCAAGCCTCCCTATGCTCGCCGATTGTGCCGGTCAGAACTAATTCGTTGCTCCCGGGGTTACGCGCAATCTGAATGTGCGTACCGTTGGACCTGTCCGTTTGTACTTGATTGAGAAGGACGAAGTGGCTTAGAGCAGGACGCATCTGTAACTCAGCCAAGTTCCCCGCGGAGGTCGGATGAATAGCTACGCTCACTGTGCTGTCACCAACAGCTAGCGCTGAGACTGGTGCTCCATAGGTGTACAGGCTGTCGTCAATAGTCCACCCATCCGGGTAGGGCTCGTGTGGGTAGCGGGTGTCGAGGCCGATTACATCTCCCGTAATCTCGCGAACGCCTGTCCGAACCAATTGGTCAGCTATTTGTTTGACAACTGTCAACGGCTCGCCCTCAGGCGCGTCTGGCTGATAAGGCAGAGTTCGACCGGAGAGGTTCGGGTCGCCGCCTCCAACAATCTGCAGGTCACCGATGATCGCTTGGCCCGGTGTCCAAGGCGTCGAGGTTCGAAGTTGCGTATGGAAGCGATACTCGGCCCCCAATCGCACTAACGCGAGCGCCGTTGTATACAGCTTGGTGTTGGAAGCAGGAGTAAAGAAAGACGCTGAGTCCTGGGCGGCCAGCACCTTGCCCGTTGCCATATCCATGAACTCGAAGCCGAGGTGCCCCCGCGCGATTGCCGGTGAGTGGCTTATTAAACTTCGAATTTCCTTGTCCAGTGCCCGTCCGCTTAGAGCTTTCTTTCTCGAAAGACTCTTGCCTTTACGTTTTGGGGCGGTAAGGCCGTAGATCCTAAGGCGATAGTCGCCAAGAGTAGAAGCGTTTGCACAAGGAAGCAGCGCTGTGCAGAGTGATTGCAAAATGAGAAAGGCGCTTAACTGCCTGAGCATCTCCGGTCTAAGCACCGCCCGCCATCGACTTTGCTCGTATATGCGTTTGTGGGTCGCCCATCAAGCGTGCTTCGAACATGATCAGAAGCACCAGGAGCGCAACGGCAACGGACCCGATAGCGGGAGGGAGCATTACCCATTGCGCACCGAAGAACTTATCCACAAAGCCGATCAACCAGGGCGTAGTAAGAGCGCCGGATACAGCAATTGAAAAGATGCCGTTATAGAAGCCGGGGTGATAGGAGAAACGATCATCCATGGTTTCAGCAAGCAGCGGATAAATGGGTGCAAATCCGATGCCGACCAGGATCGCAGCCAACCAAACCCAATTCATGTCAGGCGCAAACGTCAGAAGCAGATAACCGCTCACAGCAACCAGGACGCTTCCGGTCAGCAGTTTGCGGTGAGAGACCAACGGTAGAAGTTTGCGAACCGCAACTCGCCCGATGGTTAGAGCGGCGAAGTAGGTGG
>CALMAV010000347.1:0-6923 GCA_937859895.1 uncultured Bryobacterales bacterium
CCCTTACCGCCCGTCGAGTAAGCGTCAGTATGATAAGCGCAATGGCTGCCGTTATCGATACTGCTGCGCCGTCTGTTCCGCTGACGATTCTGGCCGAAGAGGAACGTCTCTTTCAAGGTTCGGTTCGACGGTTTGCACGGGAACGGCTGCAGCCACACGTCCATAGCATGGACGAAGAGGCTAGGTTTCGCCCGGAACTCCTCCGCGAGATGTTTGAACTCGGCCTTTTCGGCATCGATGTCGAAGAGGAGTTTGGAGGGCAGGGAGGAAGCTTCTTCCAATCCGTGCTGGCGGTGGAAGAGTTGGCCAAAGTGGATCCCACGGCCGCGGTCATTGCCGACGTGCAGAATACGCTGGTCAACAATGCGATTGGCCGCTGGGGTACCGAAACGCAGAAGCGGCAGTACCTTCCGAAGTTATCGAACTCCATCCTGGGTGCATATGCACTGTCCGAAGCAGCGTCCGGGTCCGATGCCTTTGCCTTGGCCAGTCGTGCGGTGGCAAACGGCGAAGGCTACCGCATCTCTGGCCGTAAGCTTTGGATCACCAATGCCGCCGAGGCCGAAGTCTTCCTCGTGTTTGCGACCGTAGACGCAAGTGCAGGCTATAGGGGCATTACCTGCTTCTTGGTGGATCGCCAAGCACCGGGATTGGTTGTCGGCAAGAAGGAAGACAAGCTCGGCATTCGGGCCTCGTCCACCTGCGAACTCGTGCTTGATGACGTGACTGTAAACCGTGACGCGGTCTTGGGGCAGGTGGGTAAGGGCTACAAAATCGCAATTGAGACGCTTAATGAGGGGCGCATCGGGATCGCAGCCCAATTAGTTGGGCTGGCCCAAGGCGCGCTAGACCTGGCGGTAGCATATGCAAAACAGCGTAAGCAGTTTGGAAAGCGCATCGGTGATTTCCAAGGGGTGCAGTTCCAGCTGTCGGAGATGGCCACGCGGGTGGAAGCTGGCCGTCTGCTCGTCTATAACGCCGCGCGCTTACGGGATGCCGGGCAGCCGTTTGTCACTGAAGCGGCAATGGCTAAATATTTCTGCTCTCTTGTAGCTGAGGACATCGCCTCACAAGCGGTAGAGATCTTCGGCGGGGCAGGCTTCTCGAAAGACTACCCGATTGAGAAGCTGTACCGGGATGCCAAAATTGGCCGCATCTACGAAGGGACCAGCAACATGCAGCGGCTGACCATTGCGAAGGCGCTGCTTGGCGATTGAGCGTGTAACCGGAATGCCCCGGGCATTCGTCCCACCTATGCTGGACAATAGAAGTTAAACGATGCGTTCGCATGTTCCTGCCATAAGCATTCTGCTGTTGAGCTACGCTGCCGGTGCCGTCGCCGGTGTGGATGTTAAGACCGACCCGAAGCCGGAGGAGATTCCGGCGATCATCAAAGCCTTTACTCAAAAAGAGACTGAGTTCGCTGCGGCTCGCGAGAGTTATACCTACCGGCAGACCAGCAAAATCTCGGAAGTTGATCCGCCCGGAGGCAACTACACGATTGTGGAGGAGGTCAGCTTCGATAACCGGAATCGCCGCACCTCGCACGTCTTGCATGCGCCAGTCTCTTCGCTGCAGAATATCCTGATGACTGCTGAAGATGAGCAGGATATGCGGAACGTTATGCCGTTCGTGATGACCAACGCCACGGCAGATGAGTACAACGTTAAGTATCTACGCCGCGAAAAGGTGGATGAAATCCCCTGTTACGTCTTCTCCGTACAGCCGAAGACTTTGACCCGCGATCGGAAGCGTTACTTCGACGGCGAGATTTGGGTGGATGACCAGGACTTGCAAATCGTAAAAACGTTTGGGCGAGCCACCGGCCATTTGCGTAAGGGAGAAGATCAACAGTTTCCGAAATTTGAGACATACCGCGAACAGATTGACGGGAAGTTCTGGTTTCCCACCTACACCTATGGCGATGACACATTGAACTTCAAGGACGGGCCGTCACAGCGCATCAAAGAAGTCATAAAGTACGACCAGTACAAGAAATTCGAATTCAAGACTGAGTCAACCATCAAGTACGGTGACGTGGATGGCAATGCTCCGGCGAATTCAGGAACTCCTCAAAGCGCTCCGCCGAAACCTCCTAAGCCTTAAACCACGGCGCACATTTAGGTGAGCAGCTTCACAGAGAAGCACGCTGGGAGCTTTACTTGGTGGAGATCTCCTCGCGAGGGCGTCTACAGGGTGGAGAACATAAATCAATGTATTTTTGTGACGCAAGATTACAGTACCCGGTTCGTGTTGAAAAGCCGAATCCGCTCTACGCGAAGATGCTGCAGCAGGCCATTGGTGGAGTAGAAGGGGAAATGCGGGTTTGCCTGCAATACTTCTTTCAGGCATGGGGTTCGCGCGGACCAAAGAAGTATCGCGACATGCTCCTGCAAACCGCCACCGAAGAGATTGGGCATATCGAAATGCTCGCAACAGCGGTAGCGTTGAATCTGGAAGGCGCGCCGACCCAGTTGCAAGAGGATGCTGCTAAAGACGGAGCCGTGAATGCCGTTCTGGGCGGTATGAATCCCCGTCACTTCCTTTCTGCCGGCTTGGCAGCACTACCGGTTAACGCAAATGGCATTCCATTTGACAGTTCAAATATCTATGCCAGCGGCAATATTGCTGGAGATATGCTTTCAAATGCTTGTGCGGAAGCAACAGGACGCACACTGGCCTGCCGGTTGTATGAAATGACTGATGATCCGGGCATGAAGGACATGCTTTCTTTTATGATCGCTCGCGATACAATGCACCAGCAGCAGTGGCTTGCCGTATTGGAGGAGCTTGGTGGTTATAAAGAGCAGCTCCCGATTCCAAACAGCTTTCCCCAAGAGCTGGAGAAAACCGATTGGAGTTACGTCTTCCTTAATTCAAATGTGGATGGAAGCATCGATTTGAAAGGCCGCTTCACTGAGGGTCCGTCGCTGGATGGCAGGGGTACTTTCAGCATCATGCAAAACAAGCCGCTGGGACAGGAGCCTACACTGGCCGCAGGTCCGAAAGAGGCCCACGCTCAGACTGAACAAAATCCGCATATTTCTCAGAAGCTGAAGAACAAACTTCAATCGCTCTAGTTGACGGATCGAAGCTGATGTCAGAGGGTGGTCGCAAGTTTTCTGCACCACCCTGTGACAAAGGTTCTGTTTAACTCTCCTGAACGCTTTTACCAAGGTGCTGTGACTTTTCAGTTAATCCAGGAGCTCTTTCTTACAGCTTGTGATTAAATTGGATAAGCCTCGCTAAATGCCCGAACGGAATAGCAAGCGTGATCGGCGCCGTCGCACGATTGACCGCCGCCTTCGCGAACTGAAACTACTAGCCAAAGGTGCGGTCGACATTGATCATCCGATCATGGCGCACATCATCCCAATCCGGCGTTGCAATCTCTCTTGTACGTATTGCAATGAATACGACACATTTTCTCCGCCGGTGCCGCTGGATACAATGCTGGCTCGGGTGGCTGAACTTGGCCGCCTGAAAACTGGAATCATTACATTAAGCGGCGGCGAACCCCTGCTTCATCCCGACCTCGACGACATCATTCGTGGCATTCGACGCCACGCCACTTTGGCCGGTATGATCACCAACGGCTACTTGCTAACGGCTGACCGCATTGCTCGATTAAACGAAGCCGGGTTGGACTATCTACAAATCAGCATCGATAACATCATGCCTGATGACGTTTCGAAGAAGAGCCTGAAGGTGCTCGACAAGAAGCTGCAATTACTCTCCGAGCATGCAGACTTTCACGTCAACATAAATTCGGTGTTAGGCGGCGGCATCCATAATCCCGAAGATGCGCTAACTGTTGGCAGGCGCGCAATGGAGCTGGGCTTTACATCCACTGTCGGCATTATCCACGACGGGGATGGCCAGCTACGACCCTTGGCTGAGCGGGAACGGAAAGTATTCCTGGAAATGAAGAGCTTCGAGAAGAAACACTTCTCGCGCGTAAATGGCTTTCAGGACAAGATTGCGAATGGTGAGCCAAGCGACTGGCGTTGCCGAGCTGGCTCCCGGTACCTATATATTTGCGAAAACGGTCTGGTGCACTACTGCTCCCAGCAGCGTGGTTTTCCGGCCAAGCCGCTGGAAGAGTACACGATAGAGGACATACGGCGCGAGTACGTGACGGAAAAAACGTGTGCGCCTTTATGCACCATCTCCTGCGTCCATCAAATCTCCTATTTCGATTTCTTCCGAGGCAAGCAGACCCGCATTGTTGCGCCTGCGCCTGCGCCTGCTGAAGAATTGGTCAGCATCAAGGTCGCTCAAGTCTAAGATCCGCGGTTATGGCTACTGCCATTGGGCTTGATTCGCGTGTTCGCCAGCACGATACCGGTCCTGGCCACCCGGAACAGATTGCCCGGTTCAATGCAGTAGTAGGGCGCCTGGAACAGAACGGTTGGCTGGCAAAGACTGCTCGGCTGGTGGAACATTCAGCCAGTAACGATGAATTGGCTTTGGCGCACACCCCTGCCTACATTGAACTTGTGGAGCGCGAGATAGCGGCGCAGCGGAGCCAATTGAGTACTGGTGACACCTCCATCAACAAATGGTCAGGCCTTGCTGCACGAGCTGCGGTAGGATGTGCGCTTTCGGCGATCGACGCCGTGTTTTCCCGGCTCGTGTCCAATGCTTTCTGCGTTGCGCGTCCGCCCGGTCACCACGCCAGCGCTGCTCGAGGCATGGGCTTTTGCCTATTTAATACCGTGGCGGTTGCTGCCCGCTATGCACAAAGCAGGTACGGCGCGGAACGAATTGCCATCATCGATTGGGACGTCCACCATGGCAATGGTACGCAGGACATCTTCTATCAGGATGGGTCAGTGCTGTTCTTCAGTACCCACCAGTCTCCCTGGTATCCCGGCACTGGCGCCAGGCGGGAAACGGGCGAGGGCGCTGGTGCAGGGTCCACGATTAATTCTCCATTGCCTGCAGGCTCGGGCGCGAGTGAGATTAACGCTGCTTTTACCCAACTGTTCGCACCGGCGGTGGATGTTTTCAAGCCCGATCTGATACTGATCTCCGCCGGCTTTGACTCACGCGCTGGCGATCCTCTGGGCCAGTTCACGCTAACTGATGGAGACTTCTTCAACCTGACGACGCGCGTCATGGAGCTTGCTTCCCAATACTGCAGCGACCGCGTCGTCTCGGTGCTGGAAGGCGGCTATGGCTTAACCGGGCTGGCCAACGCGTCCGAAGCACATGTGGCTGCACTCTGTGGTGAGCAGCCTGCTTTGGTATAGCCAGGGATGTCTTAAGGTGCATTGATGGCCGAGTGTCCGTAAGCTCGGACCATCGCTCTTCCCAACAGAAAAGCCAGGGAGAAGGTAAAGGACTAGGGAAGTGTCCCTGATGATCCTTGGTGCCCGGTTTTGGCCACTGTCATCCAGACGGCCTGCACTGCCAGCACATTGCTGACGAGAGCTAATATCACCGTCACCACCATCTCGAGCTTTTGGCGGCGAGTGCCACGACCCCAAGAGACAAGCCATTGCAGGAAACCCACCTATGACGACCGCACTGATCGTCCCAGGAGCGCTCCGAAATCCAGCCAAGAGAAGGAAGGAAATCGTTTTCACGGTTTGCCGCCACTACCAACGGCGGGCGACAGAAAGGCTCACTCTTGCCGCCAGTTGAGAGAACTCCTCCAGCAGGGCGCCTACTATCGATTCTGCTTCTCCGGTCGGAGCAAGTAGGCTGAAGAGCCAAACGGCCATGCGAGGACCTCACGTTGAATGCGAGACTGAATCTCTTGCCGTACTGTGACCCCTTAGGTCAACAAAAATAGAGGAAAAGCTGCTTCCATTTGATTGTGGGGCGCAATCCAGTTTTTCTTCAACGCAGCTCTAGGACGTTGCCATTTTGCTAACTACCTGCCTACTCCCCGGTTGTTATAATTCATTCTTGTCAACAATCCAGGAGTGGGATGCGTAGGAAAGTCACGGTAATCGGGGCTGGTAATGTCGGCGCCAACACGGCACAGAAGATTGCCGCCAAAGAGTTAGCCGATGTTGTTCTGGTCGACGTCGTAGAGGGAATTCCGCAAGGCAAGAGTCTCGACATGCTGGAGTCGGCTCCGGTTGAAGGATACGACGTCCATCTGACCGGGACCAACGGGTATGAGGAGACTGCTAACTCAGACATCGTGGTCATTACGGCCGGGTTTCCGCGCAAGCCCGGCATGAGTCGGGATGATCTTCTGATCGCAAATTATGAGGTCGTTAAGAGTGCTACCGAGCAGGCAGCCCGACACTCGCCAAACGCGATCCTCATACTGGTCACCAATCCCTTGGATGCGATGTGCTGGACGGCTCTTACCGTGTCCGGCTTTTCACGCGAGCGAGTAATTGGCATGGCAGGCGTACTCGACACGGCCCGTTTCCGGACCTTCATCGCAGAAGAGCTGAGCGTTTCGTTTGAGAATGTGACGGCGATGGTTTTGGGCGGACATGGCGACACGATGGTGCCCCTGGTCCGATTGACCAACGTCAGTGGTATCCCCCTTAGTGAATTGACCGACCAGGCAACCATTGATCGTTTAGTGCAGCGCACTCGCGATGGTGGCGCCGAGATTGTAAAGTATCTTAAAACCGGCAGTGCTTACTATGCTCCCGCGGCCTCTACTGTTGAGATGGTCGAATCGATCCTCAAGGACAAGAAGAAGGTTCTGCCCTGTGCTGTTTTTCTGAGGGGCGAATATGGCATTCAAGATCTCTTTGTGGGCGTTCCTGTACGGCTTGGCGCCGCAGGCGTAGAGAAGATTTATGAGGTTAAGCTAATGGAAGACGAGACTGCGGCGTTGGCGAAAAGCGCTGAAGCAGTTAAAGAACTGGTTGAGGTACTGAAGCAGAAAGCCAAGTAGCCCTATCGATTTTCGAGGTTCGCCGCTTCGCTATGCCGCGTATTAAAGC
>CALMAV010000347.1:6933-7576 GCA_937859895.1 uncultured Bryobacterales bacterium
TTTCCAGACTGAGTCGAAGCCCACTATCGATCCCAAATACACGTGCTTCAAACTAAGGCTGGCACCGTCTAAGATTCACCGCTGGGGCGTCTACGCCTCCGAGCCAATACCTGCAAACAAAAAAGTAATGGAGTACACCGGCGAACGTATCAATCGTCGTGAGACTCGCCGGCGCTCTGAAGAGAGCGAGTTCACTTATCTGTTTACACTTGATAAGTACTGGACCATAGACGGCGCTGCTGGTGGGTCTGGCGCAGAGTATGTGAACCACTCTTGCGAACCAAATCTAATCTCGCGCATCCTCAAGGGCCACATCGTTTATATGAGTCTTCGGCCCATCAAGCGGGGCGAAGAGCTAACCCTTGATTATCGGTTCGACAGTAAGGTCGAAAAGGTCGCCTGCAAGTGTGGCGCCAGTAAGTGCCGCGGCACCATTAACGTTGTTAGGTAGCCTTTTTCCTACCTAAGTTAGTCCTCTCTGCCACTCAGATCTTCCTGAGACTAGGCAGTATTACGGTCGTTCTTCAATCGAAGAGGGAGAGCAATTCTGTTCAATTCCGACTAAAGTGATTGGATTTCCTGGCCGATAACGAATATGAGGATTGATGGAAATACTAACAGGCAGGTCGAAGAAGACAGTTTC
>CALMAV010000347.1:7586-10303 GCA_937859895.1 uncultured Bryobacterales bacterium
CTCTTGGATTCCACTGAAGACCTTCGATTTGGCTCAGCTCACGGCTCTCCAACTGAGTGGATGTTAAGCGCCAATGCTGAACGTACGGACATTCTAGTGATTGATAAGGGATTAGGCGCCAAGACTGTGCTTGATGCCCTTACTCAATTGCCCGCCGAACATGGCACGTCGCGCTCTACCGTTCCAGCCGTTGTGGTATGGGGAATGTCGATCACTGAGGCTGAAGCCCTTCGCTTTCTACAAGCCGGCGCGAAAGGAATTGTTCGCAAATCCGCCGATACGGACGTTGTTCTCTCCTGCTTGCGCGCCGTGGCACAGGGTAGGAGCTGGATGCAGGACTCTGTCTTTCGGGAGTCTTCTGGGACAGAGACGCAGGTCCGCACCGATCTGACTCCGCGGGAAAATCAAGTCATGGAATTGGTCGAGCAAGGCTTCAAAAACCGGGAAATAGCCCAGGAACTCGGCATTCGCCCGGGTACAGTCAAGATCCACTTGAAGCACATTTTCGAGAAGACAGGCGTCCGTGGCCGCCATGGGTTAGCTCTGAATGGACTTCGGCAGAAAGGCATCGTCTCGCTCCTCGCCTCCTAAAACAATCTTGCTTGACACAAGACGAACAAAGAGCGAAGATGCTCTTACGGTTCACCTATGCAGCAGCTTGTCAACTTAGTCGGGATCGCACGCTTAGCTTCTGAAGGCACCACTCTCGCTGAAAAGAGCCGTGTCGAATACCGAACATTACCAACCCGTAAGTGGCTCAACAGATGTCATTCTAAACGGGTTCCGTTTCAATGGACGATCAATCCCTACCGGGGCTGCGAATATGGTTGCAAGTACTGCTATGCGCGCTTCACGCATGAGTTCCTGGAGCGACATGAGGCAGATGCGTTTGAGACAGAAATCTACGCCAAAGACTGGAACGCTAACAGTTTCGAACAGGAGCTTGCCGCACTTAAGCCCGGCGACGTAGTGGGGCTAGGAACCGCTACTGATCCTTACCAACCAGCCGAGCGCAAGTTCGAGCGAACCCGACATCTGCTGGAAGCTATGGTCAGCATTCGCGATATTGCGCTTTTTGTTACTACAAAGTCAGACCTAGTGGCGCGCGATGCCGACCTTTACCGCAAAATCGCAAAGCAGAATGATGTGCGGGTCTCAGTGACAGTCACCACCCTGGATCGAACCTTCGCACGCCGGACCGAGCCGTTCGCCCCCCGGCCTGATCTTCGCCTGCAGGCAGTTAACGCCCTGGCGGACGCCGGGGTTCCAGTCGGGGTGATCGCTAGCCCAATCCTGCCACTACTAACCGACACCGAGACAAACCTGAGAAGCGTTGCTGCGGCGGCCAGGAAGGCTGGGGCTCAGTTCTTCGGAGCGGGTGTTCTGTTTCTGAAGCCAGCAGCAAAACAGGTTTTCTTTACCTACCTGGAGAACCAGCATCCGCATCTACTCAAGCGGTACCAGGCCAGCTACCAAATGAATAGCTATCTTCGCGGCGCCTATCCTGACCGCATTTCCCGAATGGTCGACGAAATCCGCGCCGAGCTCGGCTTTGTTAAACGGGATCTTTCGTTTACGCCTCCGCCACCAGTGGCCGATTCTCAACTCCGCCTCTTCTAGGCACTGATTAAAAGCCAACCGTACGACTATTCGCAGTGTCCCTCCGGCTCTTCAAGACCTGAAGAAAAACTGGAACGAGCGAGACGAAGATAATCAGCAATACTACCTTTTCAAAATTCTGACGGATAACTGGGATGTTGCCGAGCAGAGAGCCAAGTGTCACCATCAGCGACACCCAACCAATGCCGCCGAAGATGTTAAAGAGGAGAAAGCGGGAGTAGGGCATCTTGCCTACGCCTGCAATAAACGCTGCGAAGGTTCGAATAATGGGCACAAATTTGGCGTAGATGATAGTCTTGCCGCCATGCTTTTCGTAAAAGGCGTGCGTACGATCCAGATACTCCCGTCGGAAGATCTTAGAGTTAGTCCGGTCAAAAAGCCGATACCCGACCGTGCTGCCGAGCAGAAATCCGCACCCGTCTCCAAGAATAGAAGCGGTCGCCAGGAGCGCGATGATTGTGCCAATCTCAAGTTTGCCGGCACCAGCCACAATGCCGACGGTAAACAGCAACGAGTCACCCGGCAGAAAGAACCCTACCAATAAGCCACTCTCGGCAAACACAATGCAAAACAAGAGCAGGTAGCCTGCCCAGCCATTCATGCTTGTGGAAAGCAGATGGATCAGCTGATCCGGGTTCGTCAGACTGTGAAGTAATTCCAGAAGGTGAGCGCTCAATCAGGGATTCCTAACTCTTGTAAGAGCTAACTAGCCGGTTCAGAGTGTTCTGATAGATGGAGATCTTGCCACGCCGTTTGAGCTCAGATACGATACTGTCGCGAAACAGAGGCTGCTGCAACTGCTGTCTCTGCTGAGCAAGGTTTTGGATGATCGAATCCTTATCCTTTGCGTACTGCGACATGTTGGCCGGAATCTTCTCTGAAACCTTGCCGACTACCTGACCGGATGCTCCCGCCACTGGACCAACAATAACGCCAACCTTATCTTTGAAAGCAGCTGCCAGCAGTGTCCCTGACCCGATTCCTTCCGCGGCTCCATCCATAGTGAATGGGGCAGCTGTTTTGACGGCAATGCCATAGCTCTTGCCGATATCTTCCAGCGTATCGCCTTTGCGAGCACGTTCGGCCGCCGCCCGTGC
>CALMAV010000348.1 GCA_937859895.1 uncultured Bryobacterales bacterium
ATCAAGGCCGATTCGCCGCCGCTGCTACCCCCCGGAGTTCGGCTCCAATCGTATGGATTATTTGTCCGCCCGAAGAGCAGGTTGTCCGTCTCATAAGCAAACAAAAGATCAGGCAGGTTGGTCTTGCAAATTGGGATGGCTCCGGCTTCCCGCAAGCGCGACACGAGCGTCGCATCCTCCACCGCTGGCGCGCTATCTTTAAACCCCAACGTGCCTGCCGTAGTTCGGTGCCCACGCACATCTAACGAGTCTTTTACCGAGAACGGAACGCCATGCAAAGATCCACAAACCGCCCCGGCCGCCAGCTGCTCATCCGCCACCCGAGCCGCCGCGCGGGCCTCATCAGCGAACACCTCAACAGCCGCATTCAGCTGTCCATTAACGGACTCAATGCGCTGCAGATGCAAATCAATCAGCTCAACCGAGGAAATCTCACGGCTTGCAATGGCCCGAGCCATCAGGCAGGCACTTTGTTCCAACACGCAGCCACTCTAGCAGCAGAACGCAGTTAGGAAGCTTTGTTGCTGAGCGGATTAACCCAGCGCAGTCCTTCGAACCGGCTGAAGTTCTGGTCCGTTGACGCCAGCGTCGCCCCATGCTCCATCGCAAGTGCTACCAGCACGGCATCGGTCACTAAAGGCCCACTCGCCTGGTGCCTTGAGACCATCAATTGAAGTAATTCAAAGTGCCGCGGACCCGGTTGCAAAGGGACGACTCCTGGCAACGCTAACCATTGGCTTACGATCCCAAACGCTTCCTGCACAGATCGGGGCCTTTCCCAGAGTCGCGCATTTGTACTGATTCTGACAAAGGCCCAGATAGTGACCCATGGCAATCCGACGGTTTCGTTACTGCCGATCAACTCCGTTAGCCACTTCGAAATTGCAGCCTGTTGAGGCGCCTTCGAGTTGTAAGCATACAGAAGCAGGTTCGCATCAAGAACGGTCATCGATGCCGTTCGCCCTCACCAAATTCCAATAGCGCTTCGACGTCGTCATAGTTCAAGCCTTCTACCTGCCCCATCGGTGTAGGCTCGATTTTCAGTGAACGGTGCGTAGGCCCTGCGTTGCTGTTCAGCAAGGCAAAGCGAAGCAAGTTGTTGAGGGTGTCCCGAAACGATTTTCCGCTTGATCGGCTCTCGTCCTTCACCCGTTCAATAACGTCCTCGTCAAGCGTCACAGTCGTTCTGATGCTCATGATGCTTTAACTGTAGCATCATGAGCATCAAGCAGCGTAGTTCCGTAAAATATCGTAGCCGCACCCACAAACGAACCTTTTGCCTCTGGCAAACGAATACTAAACGAACAACCATGCAAGAGAGCAGGCCACTCTGGCGCCAGTTCATCGGTGGCGAGCCGATCGGCTTTGAAAAACTCTACTTGGCCAACTTCCTTGCTGTGCGTAACTTCCTGCGCATGTACTTGGGAGATCGCTCAGCTGTTGACGACATAACTCAAGACACCTTTCTCCAACTGTGGAAACGCCCGGATCATTTTGATCCCGCAAGGTCGAACGTCAGGGCATACCTCTTCGGCATTGCCAGGAGAAAAGCTGCAGACTGGTGGCGGCAGCAATCCATCTCTAATGCAGTCGCCCCCGAGATCTCTTACCACTCTGAATCAACCCTTCTGATCACCGACGCACTCCAGCACCTGGAGCCGGATCAGCGTAACATCCTATGGCTTCGAGAGATCGAAGGCTACTCGTATACCGAGTTGGCGAGCATCCTCGATATCCCGCTAGGAACCGTCCGATCACGGCTTTTCACAGCACGCGAACAGCTGCGACGTCTATGGCAAACCACAAGTGAGGAATGAAATGAAAGAAGCTTCGAAGATAAACTGTCAAGACTCTGAAGCCTGGATCTCCGCCTTATACGACGGCGAGCCAGTACCGCCCCAAACCGCTGACCACATCAATGGCTGTGCCAATTGCCGTGAGCGCCTTCGCATTTACTCGACCATGGGTGCTGAGCTGCGTTTGCAGGCAAGCCGTGCCGCGGCGACTACGAATGCAGACTCCCCATACATTCCCAAGCCCTTCAGGCAACAAGGATGGTTCGCCTCAGCGAAAGGCAGCGTAAACGTCCCAAAATTCGTAATCGTTTCGATAGCCGCATTGTTCCTCGTGATTACGGCAAACTTCCTCACCCTGCACGCCCAGCAAAACCGTCCGTTGTGGTTCCAGTTCTCCCTCGATCCGCGCAACCCACATACTGTGGACCAAGCGTTCCTTCAACAACACGCCGTGCAGGCCGGCTACGACGATATCTGGATCTGGGGAGACAGTCCAACGGATGTTGTGGGAACGCACGTTGCTATCTCGAAGATCGATGCTGACTCCGTACAGCTTGCCATCCGGTCTCGCCGGTACCAGGCCATGGACGCCGACCAAGTCGATGCCAAACACCAGCTCAGCGATTTGACTGGCCACCTCTTTACCTACCAACCCGGAACGCCTCTGCAGATTCCCATTGAGGGCGGCGGAACCACAATCCTGAAAGGGCAGATCCTCGATCATCAACCTAAGTCGATGATGTTCGGCATACCGCTAGAACCTGATCCGAATCAGCTGGTCGTTTCCAGTCCCGTTCTTATCAGCGGAAACACCGTGCTGTTCAACTTACAAGGCGCAAATACCATTGCTCGCGGAGGAGATGAAGTCGCAGTACTCTACGTTCCGGGAGTTGGCCTGCTCCGGTTTACTCTGGAGCCATGGGGCGACGCAGTGCAGGGCAAGGCGAGCTGGGGACACCTTGATTTTCAGTTGGGTGGACAGAGCTACTCTCTCCTGACTGCCTCACCGATTACCGGCGGAGATCAACCTCGAATCGTCTGGGTCAGTAATGACCGTGGCTACGTTCCGCCTAGCGAGCAATCCAAGCGTGGATTCCTCGGCGCGCGCAAACTCAGTGATCAACAGTAATGAAGGCTTCAACCCTTATGTAATCCTAAGGACCAACTAGTTACAGTCAAGCAGGATAGTATTGCTCCCATGACTCACCCCAAGCACCGAAGCGACTTCTCCTTCCTGCGAACACTCGGTGGAGTCGCCGCTGTGGGCGTTACCACCTTCGTGCTCTTCCAGCTTCACCTGAACTTTGCTGCTGCCGGCTTCATCCAACTGCTGCTGGTGATGATCATTGCCACCGAAGCTGGCTTCTGGGAAGCAACAGTCTGCTCACTCGCAGCCAATGTCTGTCTGAACGTCTTCTTCGTTCCTCCGCTCTTCCGCTTCACAGTCGACGATGTGCAGAACTGGATCGCGCTGATCGTCTTCGAATGTTCTGCGCTGCTGGTCAGCCGTCTTGCAACCTCCGCTCGCCACCAAAGATCGCGAGCCTTCCGCAACCGAAACGAGATTCGAACTCTCAACAAAGCCTCCCGCCAACTGTCATCGCTGAACGTAAACGCACCCGCCTCCGACATCGTTGAGGTCATCAGTGAAACTTTTGCCGCAGACTCCGTGGTCCTGTTCGACGGCCTGAAAGACCAGACAACCTCGGCGGGTACGCCCAGCAGTCAACTGGAAGCTGAAACCAGAGGAGCTTACCAATTAAAAGAAAACATCGTCAGCTCCACTCCGCACACCTTTATCCGAATGCTTTCTCTTGACGCGAAGCCTTTCGGGGCTCTCGGCGTGCAAGGCATAACGGTGTCGGCGGTGACAGCAGATGCATTGGCGACCCTGGTCGCGGGTGCCATCCAGCGCTCCCAATCTTGCGAGCGCGCCGGACGCTTCGACGGAAGAACCCGGATCAGAGTCTAGTACACTTTCTTCCAAACTTATTACCCTAATGCTTAGCCTTCAACTCCCACTCGCTGCCATCCTCTTACTTTCAACCGCCTCAGCCGGTCCAATCACTTCAGTCCTGGCTTACGGCGACAGCTACTCCGACAACGGAAACTTAGGACGCGAATCAAACGGCCCGGTCATCGTCGAACAGCTTGCAGCTGATCTCGGAGTGCCCATCACCGACCACGCCTGGGTAGGCGCAACCACAGGTATCGGAAACCTATCCGATGGTGGCGGACTCACATCGCTGGGCAGCCAAGGTTATCCGGGAATGACTGCATCAGTCAACGCCGACTTGGCAAATCCGCCCACCGACCTTGCCTCAACTCTCTTCGTCGTGTGGGGTGGGCACAACGACATCCTTATAAACGGTCAAGACCAAGGACCAACCAACGTCGTGAACATGGTCCGCTCATTGCAAGCCGCAGGAGCTCAACACATCCTCGTGCCCGGCGTGATGGATCTCGGGTTGACGCCCATCGGTAACGGTTCCTCTTTTGGACAACAACTAACAGCGATCTCTACAACCTTCAACACGCAGCTACAGCAGCTCTTGCCTGCTGGCGTTATCTATATCGACCCCGCCATAATCCTGCAAGAGATCGTCGCTAACCCTGCCGCTTACAACCTGACCAACGTCACCGACGCTTGCAGCTACTCAGCACTTTGCGCCGATCCCGATCAATACTTGTTTTGGGACGCCTTTCACCCAACGGCAAAAGCTGACGGCATCTTCGCCGCCGACTTCGCCGCCGCCCTCACCGCCGTACCCGAACCCTCCTGTGCTTTCCTCCTTCTGACTGGTGGCCTGCTTTCGTGTTTATTCTTCCGCTGCAAAGCAGCCTGAATGATGAAATCGGCTTCTGCCCTAATTGACGAAAGAATCAAATCTCTCAATGACTGGCGTGGGTGGCATCGTGTGCACCCCGTCTGTTCAATTCCAGCCTGGACGGAAATGTAAGGCGCGCCATCGACATCCACGAAGGCGATATGGTCGACGAGCCGGCATCGAAAGATCTCATCCGGGCTGCCGTGGCGCTCAATTTGGAGAACAAGCCCAAGCCGATAAAAATAACTATTCGCAGTCCAGACAACCCCACTCGGGACATCCCCGGCCGAGTGTCTACGGACTGGCAAACACGAATACAGTAGGCGTGTCCCAAACCCACAGCATTCACCGCCAGTCATTCCTAGAAGTTAGAAGTCACTCTGGGCACGCTTCACTACTCTGCGAAACGGTCATACTTGGCGTAGAAGATTCTCATGTCTACTGCTTCCAAACCGTACCTCTCCTCTGAAGAGTATCTTGCCTTAGACAACCAATCAGAATTCCGGAATGAATACGCCGATGGCGAACTTTTCGCTATGGCGAAAGCCAGTAAGAACCATCGCGATATCGTGTTGAACCTGACGCGTCATCTCGCAATTAACCTTGTTGGGTCATCCTGCCGGGTAGACGGCCCGGAGTGCCGCGTCTTCATTCCCGCCAAGACTGTGTACGTGTACCCCGATGTTCTAGTAACCTGCGGCGAAGAGCTGTACTTAGGCGAGAGCGACGACACGCTTCTCAATCCACTTCTCGTGATTGAAGTTCTTTCCCCTTCTACCGAAGATTACGACCACGGCAGAAAATTCGGCCACTATCGCAGCCTGCCTTCGTTCCAAGAATATGTTTTAGTCGCACAGGATCGCGTCAGCGTGGGGCATTTCTACCTACAGGAACCTGGCGTTTGGACATTCCGCGAGTACCTGCAACGGAGTGCTGAGCTAAAATTCCAAAGCATTCCGGCCGGTCTTCCTCTAGAGAGTATCTACGAAAGAATCATGATCTAGCCTGCACGACTCCGTATCTACAACTCCAGTCAACGCAGTTATCTGAATGTAACCAGCTAAGGAACGTTCTTGCTGAATCGATTTGCCAATCCGAAGCCGCAGCACGCTGCTCTAAACCACAACGCCACTTTCCTGTAAACTGCTCTGCATGGCCACTCAGTCTCTCTCCAGAGCCGCCCTGCACCAACTTGTGGATACGTTGCCGGAGGATCAACTCCCCGCAGCTACTGCAGCCCTCGCCCAAGTTCAACAAGATGCTTTGCGCTCGACTCTGGCCAGCATTCCCGGACTTCGCCTGCCTGCCCAGTCGCCTCCCCGCTTCGAAGTTTTCGAGCCTATGGAGTACGAAGGGAACGAATCACCCTCCGAACAGCTTATTCGCGAACGAAAATGAGCGTTCTCTACTATCTGGATTCCAGTGTCTGGGTGAAACGCTATTTCAGCGAACCAGGCAGCGCTTGGGTTCAGCGGTTTTTTGCCCGAGAAGCACCCCTTGCTTGTAACGCCTTGGGTTATGTAGAAGTCGCAGCGGCTTTAGCCCGGCGAACTAAGGTCGATGTCTCGCTGTCGCCGCTCAAGGATCAGCTTCGAACCGAATGGAATCAAATGCTACAGGTCGATTTGACCAGTTCGGTTTACGAGCGGGCGCTTATTTTGGCATGGGAACAGAAACTTCGGGGTGGCGATGCACTGCACCTTTCCTCCGCGCGCCAGTTAAAGGACGAAGCCGAACAGCGATCAGTGGATTTCATCATGCTTTCTTCAGACGCCGAGTTGGTCCGAGCGTCGAAAAGACTTGGTATCACCGTTATTAACCCGGCGGAACTGACCTAGGCTCCGTTCCGATTCCGCCCACTGCCGCCTAGTCGCACGCAAGTGATTTGGACCTCGTTGTTGAACGACACTCCCACGGGTACGAGCTGACACTTTAGAACAGTACATCCAACCAGACATTAGTTTCTGACAAGCCATTTGAGAAACACACACCCGACGGCATGTTCAAGCGAGCATAACAACAATGTACTTTCAATATTCTTCCGTATGCCGTGTCATTACCTGAGCAACCATAGACCGAACATCATTGCTATCATCAAACCCAATCCAATACTTAGCTAACTTGCCACGCCGGTCAAACAAGATCGTTACCGGAACGCCCGAAATTCCGAACGTCTTTCTGAGAGCTTAGTCGAAGCGTAGCCTTTCACGTCGGAAGTCTCCGATTGCCATAAAAATCTCCAGCCTGTCGCAGAAGTTCTGCCGGAGACTGCGCATCAAGAATGCAGACCGTGAGTGCCACCAACAACAAGCTTCTTCTCACCGCTGTACCTGCCTGTCTACCGAGATTCTATACCCGTCACACGCTCCTGATAGCCAGCACAGTCACACCTCTCAAAAATTTCCCAAACTCCCCGCCGCACAACCACATCCCAGCTTTTTCCACATGTGGAAAGTTCGTTCCCGCCTCGCATTCCGCTACCCTGAAGCCGCCCAGGAGTACCGCCCACATGTCAACCATCTCCCCTGCACAACTCGCTGCCAACCGAGCCAACTCTCAACTTTCCACCGGTCCGCGCACCGCTGAAGGCAAAGCGAAATCGTCGCTGAACGCTGTCCGTACCGGTCTCACGGGACGAACCATCCTGCTGTCTGCCACCGAAGCCGATAGGTACGAAC
>CALMAV010000349.1:0-1017 GCA_937859895.1 uncultured Bryobacterales bacterium
GGCCGAACTGGGCAAGACTGTTAAGCGCAGCAGTGAGTCCGCCCGTAGCCTTGCCCGGCAAGATCTAGTCAAGCTGGAGACCGAGGGCCTGGCAGCTCCTACCGGGTATGAGCGACCCGTGCCCGAACTGAACGCGCACCAGAGTGAGGCGGCTGCTGCGATTCACCAGGCGTTAGAGACCGGCGGTTTCAAAGCATTCCTGCTACAAGGCGTCACAGGTTCGGGCAAGACAGAAGTGTATCTGCGCAGCATCGAGTCTGCTCTGGCGTTGGGAAAAAACGCCTTACTCCTGGTGCCTGAGATTGCCTTGACGCCCGCCGTAGCTGGCCAGTTCTTTCAGCGCTTCGGCCGGCAAGTTGCAATTCTGCATTCTGCGTTCGGTGAAGCTGAGCGTGCTGACCAGTGGCGTCGCATTCGCAATGGCCAGGCTCGGGTGGTGGTTGGAACGCGCTCCGGAGTCTTTGCGCCGGTACAGAATCTAGGCCTGGTGATCGTCGATGAAGAGCACGACGGAAGCTACAAGCAGCAGGATACGCCGCGCTACCACGGCCGTGATGTTGCCATCATGCGGGCGCGTGAAGCAAACGCGATCACTGTATTAGGGTCGGCCACGCCTAGCATTGAGAGCCGCTTCAATGCCGAATCGGGCAAGTACACCTTGCTTCGCCTGCCCGAGCGCATCGCCCAACGCCCTATGCCTGAGGTTGAGATTCTCGATATGCGGGTCGAGTTCCTGGAGACCAAGCGGCAGGCCACCTTCTCTCGAAAGTTGCTGGAGGAAATGGAGTTGCGACTCGCGCAAGGCGAACAGACCATGCTGCTGCTCAATCGCCGGGGCTTTGCCAGTTTCATGGTATGCCGAGCTTGCGGCGAACGACTGCAATGTCCGAACTGCTCAGTCGCGCTCACCCATCACCGTCGTGATCGCCGCATGCTCTGCCATACGTGCAGCTACGCGGAGAAGGTTCCCACCGAGTGTTCCCATTGCGGCAGCGACTTCATTCAGTTTCTCGGCAC
>CALMAV010000349.1:1027-12687 GCA_937859895.1 uncultured Bryobacterales bacterium
GCACCGGCTCCGAGCGTGTTGAGGACGAACTGCATCAGCATCTGCCAATTGCCCGTATCGCGCGTCTTGATCGCGACAGCGCCAGCGGCAAAGGCGCATTCGAACATATTCTGCAAACGTTTCGTAACGGCGAAATCGACATTCTAGTTGGCACGCAGATGATAGCCAAAGGCCATGATATTCCGAATGTCACGCTAGTCGGCATTGTGCTGGCCGACATCGGTCTGAGCATGCCTGATTTCCGCGCCGCCGAACGCAGCTTTCAACTGCTTACGCAGGCAGCCGGTCGTGCAGGACGTGGCGACATGCGCGGTCGCGTGGTCATCCAAACCTTGAACCCTGATCACTATGCCGTTCGCCTTGCTGCCGACCAGGATTACGAAGCCTTCTACAAAAAGGAGTTGGAGTTTCGGAAGTGGATGCGATACCCACCATTTGCCGTTATGGCGAATGTGCTGGTCCGAGCCTCACACCAGGAAGACGCGTTGCGTATGGCCACTGAACTCGGCTACTTGCTGAACCCTCCGGTGCAAGGCCTGCGCGTAATGGGTCCCGCCGAAGCACCGGTACTAAGAGTTAAAAGTGAGTTTCGTTACCAAATTTTGCTGAAGGCTTCCGGCCGCCAAATTCTGCGTGACGCTCTCGGGCGCTTGCGCGAGTACGCCGAAGCCAATCGGTGGGGCGCTACCTCGCTGGTCATCGATGTGGACCCTATCAGTCTGATGTGAGCCTTGCCCACCCGATGGTAAACTGTAGGAATTACGGCGGTCATAGCTCAGCTGGTAGTAGCGCCAGATTGTGATTCTGGATGTCGTGGGTTCAAATCCCACTGGCCGCCCCAAATCTCAAAGCTACGCTAGATTTTAACTCACCTGAAGCTACTGCTCACTCTGTCGCTCGCGTATGCTACGGCCTGCTTCGCGGTACCACCTGATAATCCGGATTTGTCTTCCGGCTATTCGCAGATGTACAACTTGCAGTTTGGAGCGGCTCACAAGACGTTTCAAGCTTACGAGCAGGCTCACCCCACTGACGCCTTAGGCCCGGTTTCTGATGCGGCTGCTTACTTGTTCAGCGAGTTTCACCGGCTTGGAATTCTCCAATCTCAGTTCCTCACCAACAACCAGGAGTTCCTTGGTTCCCGCCCTAAGGAGGATCCTGAGATTGCGCAAAAGTTTGAGGCAGACCTAAGCCACACCGACACTCTAGCTGCGGCGGCTCTGAAGGTTTCGCCCCTCGATCCGAATGCCTTACTCGCGCAGGTGATGCGCCTGGGCTTGCATGCCGATTACCTGGCGCTCATCCAAAAGCGTGAACTCGCAGCTTTAGGCGAGATCAAGCAGGGTGTCGCAATTGCTGATCGCCTGTTGGCCGCTCACCCCGACTATCACGATGCCTACATTGCTGTGGGAGTCGAGAACTACCTGCTGAGCCAAAAGCCGGCCCCGGTGCGTTGGTTACTGCGGGCCACGGGCGCTAAGACCAACCTCGAAGAAGGCCTTGAGCAACTCCGTAAAACCGCGACGGACGGGCGGTTTCTTGCGCCTTACGCAAAGGTTCTGCTTGCCATTGCTGCCCTGCGCGCGGGCAATACGGGCGAGGCTAAACAGTTGCTTACCTTCCTTGCCGAACATTATCCCGGCAACATTCTCTATCGCAACGAACTCGCAAAGCTACCCTGAGCTACGGCTACCCGCAACGCAGTGTGATTCCATAAGGGCAATGCGTATGCGGAAGCAGGTTGTTTCCTTTCTCCTTGCTGCAACTTGTTTTGGTGCCGAACTGGCGCCCTTGGCCAAATTCACAGAGACCCAGTCTGGACTGCAAATTGTTGCGCCTTGCGTCCCACGGCAGCCCTGGACTGTTGCCGGAGAACACGGCGCTCTCTTTGGCCGCCAGAACGGAAAGTTCGAAGCATGGCAGTGGCCAGTTAAGTTGTTCAGCAACTTTGCAATTCGCGCAGAACTGGCCGATTATCCGGTCCCAATTGACGTCAATGCTATTGCCGCTGAGATCAAGGTCACCCCTGCTGAGACGACGATCACTTACTCTCATCCCGATTTTACGATTTGTCAGCACATGTTTGCTCCGCGCGGCCAAGCACCCGTTCCTGCGGGAAGCGCCGTCGTGTTTGAAATTAGCTCTGCCCGCCCACTTGAGATAACCTTTTCTTTCACGCCGGAGATGCTTCGGATGTGGCCAGCTCCAAACTCTGGCAGACCGAACGGTGAATGGGTGAAAGATGCCAACTCCGGAGCCTACATTCTGCATACCGATGACCCTAAGTTTTCAGCCGTCGTCGGCATGCCGGGTACTCGCCCCGGCATCATGGTTCCGTACCAGGAGCATCCCCAGACCTTCCCGCTCGAACTCAAACTATCTTTTGACCCTAAGCGCGACAGCGGTAAAGAGTATCCACTGCTGATGGCTCTCGGCAGTACCGAACCGGCGCTGACCCAACTGGCGGCAATCAACTCTGCCGTGCCTTCGCTCTACCGGGACACACACAGCGACTACAGCCAACTACAGGCACGTACGCTCTCGATTGAAACACCCGATTCACGCCTGAATGAAGCGCTGCGCTGGGCTGAAGTCTCAATTGATCAGGCGCAAGTGAAGTACCAAGACGAAACAGGTTTGGTAGCCGGCTACTACGAATCGGCCGACTCGGCCCGCCCTGGTTATGCCTGGTTCTTCGGTCGCGATACCCTCTGGTCTACTTACGCCATCAACAGCTACGGCGACTTCGCCCTTACCCGCCGTGCGCTCGATTTCATCATTAAACGCCAGCGGGAAGACGGCAAGATCATGCACGAGTTTTCGCAGTCTGCTGAAGCTCTCGATTGGAAGTCCACTCCGTACTTCTATGCGGCCGCCGATGCCGCGCCTCTGCTGGTGATGGCTATGGGCGACTACGTTCGGACCAGTGGAGACGTTGAATACCTGCGGAGCAATTGGGAGGCGGTCAAAAAAGCTTATAACTTCACGCGAGCTCACGAGTCAGCCGACGGTGTTTTCAATAATACGCAAGGCACCGGATGGGTGGAATCCTGGCCGCAGGGCATGCCGTATCAAGAGATTTATCTTGCGGCGCTTGACGTGCAATCCTCGCGCGCTATGTCGACCCTAGCTAGCGCGATGGGCGACAAGTCTCTTGCCGCAACGGCTCGCTCGAAAGCAGATGCGATTGCCGCAAGGATCGAGTCCGAATACTATGAGCCAGCGTCCAAGTTCTATGCATTCAGCCTCAATAAGAACGGCGCGAAGGATAGCACCGCTAGCATTTACCCCTCCGTTGCCTGGTGGGATGGAACGTTCTCTCTCGCTTCCTCCGGCCCCATGTTGACCCGTTGGGCTTCCCCGGAGTTTTCTGCGGACTGGGGTACGCGCGATATCAGCAACAAAATGCCGTTTTACGACCCAATCAGCTATCACCAAGGATCCATTTGGCCGCTCTTTACGGGCTGGACCTCGGTTGCCGAGTATCGTGCCGGCCGTTCGCTCTCCGGTTACGCGCACCTAATGCAGAACGTGAATCTTACTTGGGCGCAGGATCTGGGCGCTGTGACCGAACTACTCTCGGGCGATTACTTCCAGCCACTCGGGCGTAGCAGCTCCCACCAGCTGTGGTCGTCAGCCATGGTGATTTCGCCCATACTGCGTGGACTATTCGGTCTAAGCTGGGACGCACCGGCTCGCACGCTTCGAGTTGCACCGCACCTGCCAGCAAACTGGGACAGTGCCCGAATTCAGAATGTCCCTCTTGGCTCCGCGCGAATCGACCTGCAATTCCGCCGCCAGGGCGATACCCTCATCATCGACGGCCACAGTCAAAACGATACGTCATTCTGCCTTCAAAGCCAGACGGCTGATTCTAAGGCTTGTCACAGCAGCAAAAGTCAGACATTGCGAATCGCGCTCCCACCTGTTGAGGTTGCCGTTCCAGTGAACCTTCCCGAGCAAGGGGCTACCACTTCACAACTAAAAGTCATCGATCAGTCCTACACCGATCGGCAGGCGTCTTTTACGTTCGAGGCTGAAGGAGGGCGGAACTACCTGCTACCTTTGCGACTGAATCGCGCTGGAATCACTACTAGCGACGCCTTCATTAGCGGCGGACTCCTTCATTTACAAATGCAGAATGGCGCTAGTTTCCAGAAAAAGACCGTTGTTTTCTCCTGGTAGACGATTTGAGTTAGATACTATCCCCTATTGGGGTTACACAGGTCTGGTAGCAAAATCACAATAAGGGGTATTTTCTATGCGTCGAACACTTTGTCGTGTTTGTGCGCCCATGACACTCGTGTGTTTATGGGCAGTACTTACGCTTAATCTTTTGGGACAGGCCACTAGTGGCACCGTTATTGGTACCGTGCAGGATGCTTCCGGTGCGGCTGTTCAAAACGCTAAGGTCACCATCACTGATGTTGGAACCAACATCACTCATGAAACGACAACCAACGAGTCTGGTAATTATACTCAGACTCAACTTACGCCAGGTACTTACTCAGTAGCTGTTGAAGTAAGTGGGTTTAAGAGGTTTACCCAGCAGAATGTTGCTGTGAACGTTGCACAATCTTCTCGCGTAGATGCGACCCTACAACTTGGCCAGGCATCGCAGGAGGTAACCGTCAGTAGCGCGCCCCCTGCCTTGGAAACAGATCGTGCTGAGGTTCAGACACAATTGAGTGCTCAGCAGGTCTCCTCACTTCCGGTGTTGAATCGTAATTTTACAAATCTCGCCTTACTTACTCCAGGTTCAGTGATCAACACATACCAGCACGCTCCGAGCGAGAATCCACAGCAGTCAACCCTGGTCAATACAAATGGCCAGGCATTTGCCGGTACGAACTATCAGCTCGACGGTATGAATAACAACGACGCTGTCCTTGGTATTACCATGGTGAACCCGCCCGTAGACTCGGTTGGACAATTCACCGCGTCGACCAGCAACTACGATGCCGAGTACCACGCCACAGGCGCAGTCATTAACGTTGAAACGAAGTCCGGCACTAACCAATTTCATGGAAGCGCCTTCGAGTTTCTCCAGAATAATATCTTCCAGGCGCGTGATCCTTTCACTCAGGGGCTACACGATCCAGGTACGCCAGCACCGGCCAACCGTGGCATTCCTCCACTCCGCTGGAATCAATTTGGTGGATCCATCGGCGGCCCAATTAAAAAGGACAAACTGTTTTTCTTTGGCGACTATCAAGGAACACAGCGGCGCATTGGTGCTTCGGAAACGTTGCGTATTCCTACCGCTGCCGAGCGCAACGGCGATCTAAGCGATCTGAATACAACTATCTACAATCCCGCAACTGGCAACCCGGATGGCAGCGGTCGCCAGCCATTTGTCAATAATCAAGTTCCTGTAGCTGCGCCTATTCGTAACTTACTCAGTCTGCTTCCACTGCCGAATCTCAATCCCGCCCTTGCAGCAGCTAATAACTTTAGCGCCAGCACCGTTGAGAATTACAATACAAACCAGTTCGATATTCGTGGTGACTATTACGCAACTGAAAAGCTTCGCTTCTTCGGGCGTTATAACTATCTAAAGTCAAATATCAACGCACCTGGCCCCCTTGGGCTGTATGGCGGACCAGCCTTCAACTCGCTCGGCTTTTCCGGTCTCTCTAATGCCCTAAATCAAAATGCGGTTGGCGCGGCTACGTATACGATTAACCCAACCTTGGTTGCCGACTTTCGCGTTGGCTTTTCGCAGTACCATGTGATGGTCAGTGCACCGGACCAAACACAACAGCTGGCCAATACGATTGGTATCCCTGGACTTAACCTCCCTGGTCGTCCAGACACAAACGGCTTGCCGCAATTTCAGATCAACGGCCCTGGCGGTATTAGTAGCAGCGGTGGTAATAACAATGTTGGTATCGGATATAGCTGTAACTGTCCTCTAGACGAACGCGAAACGGTTTTCGATTACACCAGTAACTGGAACAAGATTGCCGGGAATCATACGATCCGCTTCGGTGGGACATATGAGCACGCCGGCAACTTGCGCCTTGCTAGTGACAATCATCGATCCGGCGTATACAGCTTCAACAACTCGGTGACTTCCAGCAATGGTGCTACTAACGCGGGTGGTTTAGGTCTAGCCTCGTTCCTGCTGGGCTTGCCGTCGCAATTCCAGCGCTTCGGCACGGTTTCGACCAACCAGGAAGATCGTCAGGAGCGGATGTTCTACTTCCTCCAGGACACATGGCGCATCACGCCTAAGTTGACGGTTACTTATGGCGTGCGTTGGGATACCTGGTTCCCTGACTATTCTCTGAACGCTAGGCAGGGTGGGCGCTACGACGTTTCTACGAATCTTATTTACATTGCAGGTGTCGGCGGAAACTCCAAGTCCGGCAACTCGCAGACACAGTGGCATAACATTTCGCCACGTATCGGCATTGCTTACTCACCTGATGCTAAGACAGTGGTCCGCGTCGGGTACGGGCGCGGTTACTCGCAAGGTACGTTCGGTTGGACGTTCAATAACATCGCGAATACCTATCCAACCTTCGCGAATCAGAACATCACTTCTACTTCGCCTTATGCTGCCGTGTTTCCCATCACTACGGCGCCGCCTCCAATCAGCTATCCGGCAGTTCCCGCGAATGGCCGGCTTCTTTTGCCAGATGGCATTAGTGTCGCTTACACTCCGGCTAACTTAAAGCTGCCTTACGTCGACCAGTACAGCTTGACAGTCGAACGCGAGATTGCTCCGCAACTCAATCTTTCGGTTGGTTATGTGGGCAACGTGGGACGTAATCTCAACGGTGGCTACAACCTGAATGCTGCCCTTCCGGGACCGGGTTCCAACGCCAATGCTCGTCGGCCACTCTATGCGGCTTATGGACTGACTCAAAGCATCTTTGACAAGTGCGACTGCACCAGCAGCAACTACAATGCACTCCAGACCCAGGTCACCAAGCGCTTCTCGCAGGCCTACTCTCTGTTAGGCAACTTTACATGGCAAAAAGCGCTTGACTACGCACAGCTGAGTGGCTTGCCTACCAATCAGTACAACGCTCGGTCAGATTACGGTCCTGCTGACTTTGACCGCGAGTATGTCTTAACCATTGCCCATACGCTTGAACTTCCGTTTGGTCCGGGCAGAGCATTTATGCGCAACTCCAGCGGCGTTGTCCGTGCGCTGGTAGCAAATTGGGCATTTCGCGGCATTACGTCCTACTCTTCCGGACTACCTTTCTCGCCTAGTCTCAGCAGCCAAGGTAACCTGAACTCCCCTGACCAGACTTCGCGCCCCCAACTGATTGGCGATCCAACTGCGGGCATCAATCAAAACCGCAACCAGTGGTTTAATCCCGCTGCTTACACTGTCAATCCGCTATATACTTTTGGAAACGCAGGCCGTAACTCTTTACGCGGTCCAAACTACTTCGAAGCCGATTGGTCGGTCTCCAAAGCCTTCACGTTCCGTGAGCGCGTTGGACTCGAGTTCCGTTGGGAAGTCTTCAACGCTTTCAACCGGACGAACTTGGCTCTCCCAAATACCACGGTAGACTCCTCGGCTGCTGGCCTTATCCAGGATATTCAGCTTGGACCTACCAACGGCATGCGCAATATGCAGTTCGGCGCACACATCACGTTCTAACGCCAAACAAACTGCAAACAAAAAGCCGGGTTGCAATGCTTAACAGAGCTGGCAATCCGGCTTTTTTCGTCTACTTATATCGTAGGAAAGGAGCCAACTCTGCCCATGTATCTTCGTCGTTTCGTCATAGCATCTTGCTTGACCGTTGTTGCTGTTTACGCTCAAGTTGCATCGCCGAAAACAGATTCTCCCGACATTTTGACTTATATTGAAACGACATGGAAGACTCTGACCCGCTCAGATGCCTATCTGGCCAAGGCTGCAGTTGATCCCAAATTCAAACCTGGTCCGGATGGTCGCTGGCCGGTGTATGTTCCCCAGTCAGATGACTTGCAAGTGGTTGAGGAAGGGCTACGCAAAGACATGCCTGCCTCAAGCTTTAAGACGATTGATCTGGTTCCGCTTCCGACCGACCTTGATCAATTGAAAGTACAGGGACTACTGTACTTGCCGCACCCGTATGTTGTGCCCGGCGGACGGTTCAATGAAATGTACGGATGGGATAGTTACTTCATCCAGGTTGGCCTGTTGCGGGACGGAGAGATTGAATTAGCCAAGGACCTTGCCGACAATTTCCTTTATCAAGTAAAAAACTATGGCCAGGTACTGAATGCCAATCGCTCTTACTACCTCACTAGATCGCAACCGCCGTTCCTGACCGAGATGGTTCTTGGTGTCTATCAGAAAACACATGACCGCGAGTGGTTAAGCAGCGCCTTGCCATTGATCGAAAAGTACTACCGTGTTTGGGTGCAGGAGCCGCACTTGACGCCCGAAACCGGACTCGCCCGCTACTACGACCGTGGTGAGGGCCCGGCGCCAGAGGTTCTCTCGGCCGAGAAAGATGCCGCTGGCCGCAATCATTACCAACTTGTGAAGGAATACTTCAAGACCCACCAGATTACGGACTACGACGTTAATCAATACTATGACCGCACGACAGATCAACTGAAGCCGCTGTTCTACAAGGGCGACCGCTCTATGCGGGAATCTGGCTTCGATCCGTCAAACCGCTTTGGTCCATTCAACATAGACATCATCCACTACAACCCGGTTTGCCTGAATTCGCTGCTCTACATGATGGAATCGCAGACTGGTGACATCTTACATGCGCTCGGCCGTGAGAGCGAAGTAAAACAGTGGAGAGATCGCGCGCAGCATCGGGCAGATCTAATTAACCGGCTGATGTGGAATGCCAAAGAGGGTCTGTACTACGACTATAATTTCGTCAGCAAAGACGTCCGGCACTATCCTTTTCTGACAACCTTTTACCCGCTCTGGGCCGGTATCGCCAGCAAGGAGCAGGCTGCGCGAGTCAAGGATAACTTATCCAAATTTGAGCGCACTGGAGGATTGCAAACCAGCATTCACGTTAGTGGCAACCAGTGGGACTCGCCCTTCGGCTGGGCGCCTCTGCAGATGATTGCTGCCGATGGATTGCGGCGCTACGGGTATGACGCTGAGGCCGAACGGATTTCATTGGAGTTCCTCGGCTTGGTATACCGCGAGTTTCTCCGCCAAGGCTTCATCGTTGAAAAATACGACGTAGTCAATGGCGTTTCCAACGTTGCTTCTAAGATCCATTTTGGCTACAGTGCCAACCAGGCTGGATTCGGGTGGACCAACGCTGTCTTCACTCATTTGTATGACGAGCTAACGCCGCCAGACCGCAAGAAGTTGTTCGCGCAGTAGCTAGCTTTGGTGCAGGGTTCTTTCCGTTGCTTCTATCTCAACTCGTTCTTTTTTGATATCGAGCCGCACGCGTGAGTAGATGTTCATATACAGATTAGCTACCCACACTAGAGCAAAACCGGCAATCAAATATCCCCGCCAGTCTTCGTACAGCAGCTTGAACTGCGTTATTACCAGGAAAAAGAGAGTGACATAGTGGCTGAAGCAATACTCGCAGGTAAATAGGTAAAAGAACTTCCGCTGCACTAGCCTTTCACAGCTCTCGCTTCGGTTTTTGCAGTATTCACGTGGCTCCCGGAACACTTCCTCATGAGTTACAGTCCAGGCAACTGACGCGATGGGCAGCCCCAGAATGAATAAGAACGCGAGCTGCTGGCCGATGTTTATGTTCACTTCCGTTAAATCAGACTGTAGCAGGAATCTTACAGATACAGATTAGCGTCCCTTTGATGGGTCAAACTAGGACCATGCCACTCGATAAAGAAAGCGGAGCAAAACCCGCCGGACCCTGTGCAATGGTGATCTTTGGCGCAGCCGGGGACCTGACTAAGCGACTGGTGGTTCCGGCGCTTTACAATCTGGCTCTCGCCAAGCTGCTACCGGAAGAGTTCGCCATCATCGGGTTTGACAGGGTTGAAATCAGTGACGAGCAGTGGCGCAACAGCTTAGCGCAAATGACCGAGGAGTTTGTCAAAGCCGGAGGTGATAGCGCTGCCCTCAATCAGGATGCCTGGAAATGGTTGGCCGGCAAGATGTCTTACATGAAAGGCGATCTAACCGACTCCAGTGCTTACCAGCAACTTAAGACCAAACTGGACGATTTGGACAAAAGTAATAGCAGTGGTGGCAACTACCTTTTTTACCTCGCCGTGTCTGATCGTTTTTTCGGGTCCACCATCGACCAGCTCGGCAAGGCCTGCCTATCATGCCAGACAGAGGGCCACTGGCGGCGCGTTGTCATAGAGAAACCGTTCGGCCATGATCTCCAATCCGCTGAAGACCTGGACCAGCAGATTCTTCGAACTCTGCAAGAGCAGCAGATTTTCCGAATAGATCATTTCCTGGGCAAGGAGACGGTACAGAACATCATGACCTTCCGTTTTGCAAACGGTCTCTTTGAACCGCTATGGAATCGCGACCGGATCGATCATGTACAGATTACGGTTTCCGAATCGGTTGGAGTTGAAAAGCGCGGCAAATTCTATGAAGGCACAGGGGCGCTGCGCGATATGATCCCGAACCATGTGTTTCAACTGGTTGCAATGACTGCCATGGAGGCTCCGAACTCATTTGCCGCTGACGCTATTCGGTCGGAGAAAGCAAAGGTGATAGAGGCTGTTCACGTTTGCGATAGCAAGAACAACTGTGGGGCTGTGCGTGCTCAATACAAGGCTGGCGAAGTTGGTGGGCAGCCTGTTCCGGCTTATCGTTCGGAGCCCGACGTGTCGCCTGACTCTCCGATTGAGACCTATGTGGCGCTCAAATTGATGATTGATAACTGGCGCTGGTCCGGCGTTCCCTTTTACGTTCGCACAGGAAAGCGGATGGCCCGCCGCAAGACTCACATTGCCATTAAGTTCAAGGGGGTTCCCGGGACGTTACTGCGAGAGATGAATCTGCCCGCTTCGGCACCGAACTGGCTTTTGCTGCGTATTCAGCCCGATGAGGGGATTGCACTTGAGTTCGGAGCCAAGATTCCGGGACCCTCGGTTCGGATTGGCGACGTGCGCATGGACTTTAAATACGAGGACTACTTCGGCGCCGCGCCGAATACCGGATACGAAACGCTGTTGTACGACGTAATGGTCGGCGACGCGACACTGTTTCAGCGTGCCGATAACATTGAAGCAGGCTGGAGCGTGGTGCAGCCACTCCTGAATAACTGGAGTAAGAGCGCTGATGACCTTGCATTTTATGACTCCGGCAGTCAGGGTCCTGCGGAAGCGGATCAATTGCTGGCCTGCGACGGTCGTGCCTGGCGTCCCATCAACTAGAGCGGGGCGCACAGTGCGCGATACTTTCTCAGCAGTTCGTACATCACAATCGCGCCGGCACTCGCTACATTAAGCGAGTGCTTCACGCCTAGCATCGGTATGCGGACGTGTGTGTCGCAAGCTTCCAGCAGTGTCGTTCCTAAGCCTTCTACTTCGTGGCCAAACAGCACGCACACGGGAAAGCGCGGCTGCCATTCGAAGATGTCGACTGCGCGGACACTGGTTTCAATAGCTGCCACCTCATAACCGGACGCCCGCAAATTCGACAGCTCCGAAGGAACATCGGCGACACTCTGCCAGGGCACTCGCTCCTCGGCACCTAAGGCTGTTTTACTGATGGCATTCATAGG
>CALMAV010000350.1:0-3727 GCA_937859895.1 uncultured Bryobacterales bacterium
GCGCAGTGCATTCCACCGATCATCACTCGGCTTCTGCTCGCATCTACAATCCACCTGATTGCGATTCTGGCCACAAACTGCACAGATGCCTTTACAAGCTTCACTACAAGTGAACTGCATGGGCAACGCCAGCAGAATGACCTCGCGCAACACTTCGTTCAAGTCAATTCCGGGCCCTTCGTAGAACCCCACTTCAATCCCAGCCTGATCGACCTCAATCTCGCCGGCTGCTGAAGTGGTAGCAGGAACGTACACCAGATCGAAAGGCATCTTAAGCGGAACCGATGTCGACTCCAGACAGCGATCACAGACCGTAGCCATGGTCACATCCAGCTTCCCAACCGTTCGGATCTCTCCGAGCGAATGACTGATTAGCTGCGCTGTACCTTCCGCATGAAGGACCGATGATTGCTCAATAGAGCTCCCGAAATCAATGTCGCCTGTGGGGATCTCCAGATTGAACTGAACAGGCTTTTGTTCAAGCTGTTGGAGGTTGATGAACACGACAAACCTTCCCGTTGAGCGAAAGAACTGAATTGCGAACTTGGGTTACATTCGGAACTGGCATTGCGCACGTTACTATGCCTGAACCAAGCACGAATCTGTATTGTATCAAGCTGCATACTTCGGGCGCATTTCTTTCGAAGCTTGCCAGATCGTAATATTTACAACGTGCCCATGTTTAAGCGAGAAATTATTTCCTGATCGCACACTCTCAGATATGCCCGAGACTATTTTAACGAAGCTATCGAATGACTACCTGCCTTTTCGCCTTTATGCCGAACACAAACGAGGCGTGACCTCAGCGCAGCTAGCCGCGGCGTTTGCCGTTTCAGATCCGTGGGTCGAGGAGCGGATTGAGGCTACGCGCCTAATGGTGGAAAAGCAGATCCGCGTTGAGCTTGTCAACTAAGCAAACCTCAGATATTGACCTGCTCTTCGGGCGGCGGCTGGTCTTGCGGGCGGTAGTACAGCTCAGAGCATTCGCGAGCTAGCACACCTCCTACAATTTCCATATCGTCCCGGAAAGCATCGCGAATAATATCGGAAGCATTGATGTGCTTGGTATCGAAATACATACTATGCACGTCATCTCGGGTTGCACCGAAAACAACGCGAGTGATTTTAGCCCAGACGCAGGCCACCGCGCACATGCTGCAGGGTTGCAGTGTGCAGTAGAGAGTACAGCCGCGAAAATCAGTCTTCTTCCAAGTTTGCCCCAGCTTGCGAAGCGTGACTATCTCGGCGTGCGCTGTTGGGTCGTGCCGCATCTCGGCTTCGTTATGCCCGGATGCGACCACTTCTCCATCCATCACAATGACGCAACCTACTTCGCCGGCACCAGGCGTGCGATTACCGTCCCAAGCTTCCTGAATGGCAAGGCGCATGAAGCGCTCATCTTTTTCGAGGCTCACCGAAGTACTCACCTGTGACTGCTCTTAAGTTGAAGGCTGGTTCTGGCTCTGGGTCAATTGCCTGCTCAGAGACTGCCACAAGCTAGATCGGAGAGAACGGATACGGCGCGCCGGTGTCGGAATGGTTGTTCCTGTTGTTCGAGGCAGAACGAACCGATCGGCGAGACTCGCAACGGCTTGCACCGTCTCCGGCAGGAGTCCGTGCACCCGCGCTGCCAGGTACGCATCTCGGCCAATTGTGATTTCCGTTCGGCCCTCACGAGTCGCAGCCAGAATCTTAGCCGCCGCTGCCTTGGATTCGTGTGCAACGCCGGGCAGGGAAGATGACAGGCTGAACCACCGATATTCCTTTTCCAGATCGCCCACGACAATCGCATTCGGATAAGAGCCAGTGCGAAGCAGGCCTGGGCAGACGGTGGTTACGCGAATGCCTTTGCCTCGTAATTCCGCATGGAGCGTCTCTGAAAATCCCGTGGCTGCAAATTTCGCTGCATTGTAAGGCGCAAGGTGGGGAACCGGCATCTTTCCGCCGATTGAAGTGATGTTGACAATAGAGCCTTCGCCTCGGTCCAGCATCTGTGGCAGTACGGCGTACGTCATCTGAAGTGACGCAAAGAAGTCGCTCTCCATTGCATCTCGGTAAGCTTCCAACGGTTGCTTCTCGATTGGGCCAACGTAAATAACGCCCGCATTGTTGATGAGAACATCAACGCGCCCGAATCGCTCCGTCGCAACGCGAATCAACCGCAGGCAGTCTGTGTTTTCGCGAAGGTCGCAAGCCACTAATTCAATGCGGTTCTCGCTAGGGACCGCACCGCGGGTAAGGAGCATTTGTTTGGCAGTTTGCAGCTCACTCTCGCTTCGGGCCGCCAGCACAACATTCGCTCCAGCACGGCCAAACTCTTCGGCCAGCGCTAAGCCCAGCCCTCGCGAACCACCTGTAATAACCACCGTCCGTCCTGCGATGGCCAGTGATGTCCGAGTACCGAGCTTTTTCAGTAGCACCGCTCCAGTCACTAATCCTGCACTTGCCAATGCCAGACCCGAAACTTTCCAGCTCGAAGAATTCTCCATTACTCCTTATGCCACCTCGCAACGAGTACCCACACACGGATCAACGCTAGGAACAGCCGCGTGCTCTCCACAGGAATCGCAGTTGTCACACTGGCCTGAGATCTCGTCTCCAAAGTATTGCAGCAACCTGTTGCGCCGACATTCGCAAGTCTCAGCATACTGTCGCATCTGCTCCAACCGCTCTCTGTTGCACTCCTTCAACGCGTCCTGTTGGGCTGCCGCTTCTTTCACCGCTGCTGCTAGGTTAACGTCCTCAACGAGCTGCGCGAGACCGCTTGAATTGACCTTAATCGCTCCGGCATCTTCCATCTGCTGCAGTATCCGCATCAATTTACGTGGGGCGAGTCCCGTCTCTTGAGCTAAGGTTTCCCTGTCCAAGCCGTCTGAAATGGTGAAGAGCGCCTGGCCCACCAACATGAACTCCGATGCGTCCACTTTCCCGGGTGTTGTATGGAAAGCTTGTGCGCCAATGTCTTGCTTGCGATAAAACAAGACTGCCTCCGCGCGCTCGCCATCACGTCCCGCCCGGCCAATTTCCTGATAGTAGGCGTCAAGCGAATCAGGTGCTTGGAAGTGATACACAAAGCGGATATCAGCTTTGTCGATGCCCATTCCGAAAGCATTGGTAGCAACGATCACTTCCGCTTCGCCGGACATGAACTGGTTTTGAATTCGATCTCGTTCGGAAGCCTTCATGCCGCCGTGATAGTACAGCGTGTGAATTCCATCCTCGGCCAGTCCGGTCATAATTGATTCGGCTTCTTTGCGTGTAGCCACATAGACAATGCCGGGCTTCTCGGCCCAGCGAACACGATGCAGCAGAGCTTCCAGCTTCTTGTGAGCATCTTTGTGATGATCGACCCGGAGATAGATGTTCGGCCGGTCAAAGCCTTCTACTAGAATTCTCGGCTTCTTCATTCCGAGACGGCTGACGATTTCTTGTCGAATGCGCGGCGCAGCTGTAGCGGTCATGGCCAACACTGCCGGATGCCCGAGTTGCTCAATCACATGTCCCAAATGGAGATAGCTGGGACGAAAGTCGTGGCCCCACTGCGATACGCAGTGTGCCTCATCCACCACGAACAGCTTGATGTTCGCTTCTTTCAAACTAGCCAGGGTCTCAGGTTTCTCTAATTGCTCAGGAGCGAGAAAAACAAACTTGGTTTCGGCTGCCTCAACCTTTTGCAGATCAGCCTCTAATGCAGCCTTGTTCTTCGTTGAGTTGATCAGTAGCGCCT
>CALMAV010000350.1:3737-6794 GCA_937859895.1 uncultured Bryobacterales bacterium
GCAATGCAATCAGGGGAGAGATAACAAGAACCGTTCCATCCTCCAGCAAGCCTGCAATTTGGTAAATCGCTGACTTACCCGAGCCGGTAGGCGCAACAACCAGCGTGTCGTGCCCGTCCACTACGGAACGAATCGCTTCGCTTTGACCTGGCCTTAACGATTTGAAGCCAAACGCATCGAGAGCGACTTTTTTTATCTTCTGCTCGGGAGTTTTCACTCTGCTCTTGCCGTTCGGTCCTGACATTTCAGAAGTCAGACCAAGTGGCAGCGGCGACAGTTTCCCGGGAACCTTTCGGGTTGACAATCCGCCGTACTGAAGTGTGCACCTCCGAAAAATCTGAGAGGGCACAAGTTTTGGTACCACCTTTACTATTCCGGGCAGAACAAAGTGAATCCTCAATTTGTTATTCACATCGTCGCTCAGGCTTTACTAGCTGCTTTCTGGATCTGCTTGCCGCTTTTGGCACTGTGTTTCATCGTGAGCGTTGTCGTGAACCTGATTCAAATTGCGACGTCCATGCAGGATGCTGTGTTCAGTACCATTCCTCGCTTGACTGTGGCTTTGGGGGGCGTACTGGTTCTGATGCCGTGGATGCTGCATCGCGCTGCCGCGTATGCTACCTCCATCTTCAGTGACCTGGGCCAGTATGCACGCTAACCTTTCGCTCTCGCTTTCCACTCTCCTGGCATTTGCATTGGTGCTTTCGCGTATCTCTTCAGCCTTTGTGTTTGTACCGCTCCCGACTCAGGATGCTGGCCCGTCGGTCGCTCGAATCGCCGTTGCGCTTGCCTCGACGTTCGCTCTGTTTCCCCGCTGGCCCACGCTCGATGCCGATCACATTGGCCTTGCCACCATGGCTCTGTGGATGTTCTCGGAACTGGCGCTCGGCACCTGCATCGGTTTGCTGGTGAGCTTCATATCTGAGTCCCTGACCTTCGGTGCGCAAGTGCTGAGTTTGCAAGCAGGCTATGGCTATGCTTCAGTAGTCGACCCCACCACCCAGGCTGATTCGAATGTTTTGCCCGTTGTTGCACAGCTCACAGCCGGCTTGCTCTTCTTCACCACCGGCCTTCATCGGTATGTGATTACAGCGTTTGCCGATAGCCTTGATTCCTTCCCTCCAGGAACGTTCACTGTTAGTCGCGACTTAGCCAAGGTTGTTATCAACGTCGGTGCAAGTATCTTTTCAGTCGGCATACGCTTGTCGCTGCCCATTGTCGGTCTACTGCTGATGACCGATACGACCCTTGCCGTCTTGGGCCGAATCAGTTCGCAACTTCAAATGGGCAGTAACTCCTACCCCGTGAAGATGATGCTCACGTTAGTAATGCTGGCGACCATTCTGGCGGTTGCGCCCTCACTGTACGGGGCTTTCTCCTCTGACGTGTTCGCCACCATTCGGAAAACTATTCTGCGCTAAAACGTGGGCCTAAGCATTCATGGCAGGCGATAAGTCAGAGAAGCCCACTCAACAGCGCGTTCGAAAGGCGCGCGAACAGGGACAATTTCTTTCTGCCCGCAGCCTGATCAGCGCAGTGGAATTTGGAGTTGCGCTCACCCTGCTGAGCAGCTTCTCCACATCATGGTTTTCCAAGATGCGCGGAGTGACCATCAACCTGCTGCAAACTGGTATGACGGCTGAAATGGCCGACGCGCAATGGACCAAACTCATCCGTGATGTCCTGATCGAAGGACTGCTGCCACTGGTGTCTTTCGGAGGCATTCTGCTGGCGGTTACTGGGAGCGCGAACCTTGGCGTCACTCAGTTTGGATTCAGCGTTCACAAGTTGATGCCTGACTTCAAGCGGCTTAATCCTATCTCACGCTTGAAGGATTTGCCGTCTCAGAATCTAAAGTCAGTCGTTGAAGCTGTCTGCTTGATCGGCTTGCTTGTGGCGTCCCTGAACAGTTTCTATCAGGACAACACGGACGCTCTCTTGCGGCTACCTTTTCAGAGTCTTCCGGTGGCCACTGCCATGGTTGCGAGCATGCTGACTGGAGTCCTTTGGAAGGCTGCGTTCCTCTTTTTTCTGTTCGGCGGCGTCGATCTGTTTCGACAGTACCGCCGGCACATGGGTTCCATGCGCATGACCAAGCAGGAGATTAAACAGGAGCACCGCAGCAACGAAGGCGACCCGCAAACGAAGGGAAGAATACGACGCCTCCGCCGCGACATGATGCGCGGCAAGATGCTAAAGAGTGTGGCAACTGCCACAGCCGTGGTCGTGAACCCGACCCACTACGCCGTGGCAATTAAATACGACATTGACAGCATGTCGAGTCCGGTGGTTGTGGCGAAAGGTAAGAACTGGCTGGCGCTACGCATCAGAACAATCGCTGTGCAGAACGAGGTGCCTATTGTTGAGAACCCGCCCCTGGCTCGTGCGCTGCATGGCTCCATTAAAGTGGGTCAGCCAATTCCACCGGAGTTCTATCGCGCCATGGCTGAGATTCTTGCCTACATATATAAGATGATGGGCCACGGGACGTCGGCTTGAGGTTCTACCTCTCTTAGATTGTCGGGCGGAATTCTATCGATCAGATCGCGAATGGCACGGGTGAGCTGGTCTACACCCTCGAGTGTTTTTAGGTGCGAGTCTCTCAAACCTTCAACAGATTTCCATATGCGCTCGTGCTCATCGAGATTCGATTGCGCTAATTGGTTCAAAGTCCGCAGATGCTCAAATGGGTCGTAATTGCCACTTTCCTGCGCCATGGATCGTTTCTACTCTAACGATTTCCTTCTTTGCCGAACCACACTGTGAACGGCTCTTCGACCGCGTTGGTTACACCGTCTTACGCGTGAGAACTTAGTGAGAACTTGAGAACTTAGGAACTTAGTGAACTTAGTGAACTTAGGGACAGACGGAGGGAATATCTGAATAAAGACTAAGAGGACGACCTTATGTCTTTGCACTTGTAGCTAGCTGCACTTCCACTAGCACCTCTCCCTTCCTACCCCTCTAAGATATTCACTCCGTCTGTCCCTAGGTTTACTAGGTTGAAGTGAACCCCTGGAGTGAGACAGCGAGTTAAGGGGGTAGTTGCCGTTCGCT
>CALMAV010000351.1 GCA_937859895.1 uncultured Bryobacterales bacterium
CAATTGCGTACATCCACGGAAGCACCGGCTCTCCTGGACGATAGCTGTAACGGGCGGCATGGATCTTCAACCAGACATCCTGCAGCAAGTCCTCCGCTTCAGATCTACTCCCCATTTGACTAGCCAGAAAACGATACAGGAGCGGACTCACTGTGCCGATGAGCAACCGTGTAGCCTCACTGTCAGCTAGTTGATAACGGATCATCAGGTCGTTCAGGTCTGGACCTGAGTCAGACGTCGCCAAATGAATTCGCTTAGCTCCTCACTAGCTTTGCATTCTGATGGAGTATACGGCTGGCAGATGCCGAATGTCACGGAGCCCAGTTGATTTGATGCTAATAGTTTCGAAACTCCGTACCCTGCAGGCGATCCCAAACGAATCGAACAATCAGAGGTGACAAACATGGTCAGTTCAACACGTAGACATTTCCTGACGGCTTGCAGCATCGGGTCGACACTCGGCCCCTTGTCACTACGGGGAGATTCGAATCGGCCGCCTCAAATCTCAATTGCTCGCTTCGATAACGCGGGCGCGAGCCAGGGCTTAGTGAAGGTAAACAAGATCGTCCTTAGCGATACAGAGTGGAGGAAGCGGCTCAGCCCTCACGAGTATGGAGTGACGCGGAAAGCAGATACGGAAATCCCTTTTACTGGGAAGGATTGGAACAACCACGTCAAGGGACTTTATCGCTGCCTTTGCTGTAGCAATGCGTTGTTCAGCTCGGAAACAAAGTTTGAATCAGGTACTGGCTGGCCAAGCTTCTGGAAACCGATTGCTAAAGAAAATATTGAGACCGCTACAGATTATAGTTTTGGCGTTCGTCGTGAAGTACGGTGCCGCCGATGCGAGGCGCATCTTGGTCACGTCTTCAACGATGGTCCGCAGCCAACAGGCCTGCGCTACTGCATGAATGGCACGTCTCTGCGATTCGAAAAAGCGTAACCAGCATCCATTGCCGCAATAAATGTTGCCGCCGTGTTATCCTCACGGACGCTGTTGGTTTGCTGGTTTGCACCGGCATAGCAATAGGG
>CALMAV010000352.1:0-1418 GCA_937859895.1 uncultured Bryobacterales bacterium
GCGTTGACGTCTACAGTGCGTTCTTGCAGATTGGAAGTAATCCGGGCGCCTATGGCTTTACCAATATCACGACTCCGGCGCAAGGTCAGTCGAGTGTGGATCCAAACACGTACCTGTTTTGGGACATGGAGCACCCCACCACGGCGGGACATGCGATTGTCGCTGACCTGGCCTATCAAGACCTGACTGGGTCCGCAGCACCGGAGCCTGCGAGCTTGCTGATGACTGCAGTCGGTTTGGGTGGTCTGGCCGTTGCAGCTCGACGACGCATCTGTCTTCGTTGCCGTAAGTAAGCCAGATCTGAATGTGTCGTCCCGGGGCAGGATTTGCTTGTCTCCGGCCCCGTCGAGTTGTACACGGCACTCCCGTTAACTTGTTCATTATAAATAGGTTTCCTTACAGTGGCGGTACTGAAAGACTTTGGCAGACGGCAAACCAGCTGAAGTGCCCCATTCACGCAGAATCAAGCAATAATCGAGGCACACATGTGCAAGTTGCCTCTGGGTGGCGTCTTCCTGGCTCCGCTATTTCTCCTGTCCGCATCGGCCGCACCGATCGATCAACTGGTGGTTTTCGGCGATAGCCTTTCCGATATTGACAATGCAGCAATTGCCGCAGGTTCGCAGTTCCCCGCCAATAATTGGAATGGACGACTTACCGATGGTCCAACCACCACACCGGCGACCAATGGCCCTGTTGGAATCTGGGTTGATCAACTCGCTGGAAAATTGGGCGTCCCTGATCCGCAGCCATTTCTGGCGGGCACCGGCGGAACCGACTTCGCCGTCGCGGGCGCCACGACCGGTTCCAATGGCTTATACGGCATCTCCGACCAGGTCGCGGCTTTTACATCCGCCCATCCTACTGGCCTTAGCAGTAGTGCCCTCTATACAATCTGGGGTGGAACTAACGACCTGAACTTCGGCAGTAGCTCGCCTGTGCAAGCTGCTGACTCTCTTTCTTCGAACATTAAAACGCTAGCCGCAGCCGGCGCCAAGAATTTTCTTTGGACGAATTTACCTCCGCTCGGGTTGACGCCGCTTGGAATGGAAGGTGGCCAATCTGCTGCGTTGAACAGTGCTACGGCACTCTTCAATAACGAGTGGCGGACAGATGTTGCCAGCCTGCAAAGCCAAGGTATCAACGTGATCGGCGTCGATGTTTTCAACGCTTTTCTAGCAATCAGCAGCAATCCTGGTGCTTATGGATTTTCCAACATCACAACTCCAGCACAAGGCACTCCGAATATCGATCCGAACACCTACCTATTCTGGGATAGCGAACACCCCACTACTGCAGGACATGCAGTGGTCGCTAATTTGGCCTACCAAGACCTAACAGGGTCAACAGCTCCGGAACCTGCGAGCTTGCTGATTACCGCGGTCGGTTTGGGTGGTCTGGCCGTTGCAGCTCAAAGA
>CALMAV010000352.1:1428-4785 GCA_937859895.1 uncultured Bryobacterales bacterium
CGTCCGTCTTGGCCTCCGAAAGTAAGCCGGATCTGAATGTGATCGCGGGGCAGGATCTGCGGAAAGCGATCTGCCCACTCGATTAAGACCAAGGCCGGTTTTTCAAACAGCTCTTCCAAACCCAGCCCACTGACCTCGGCCAGCGTATCAAGGCGGTAAAGATCCACATGGTAGACGCTGACAGGTGTTCCGTACTCATGGATTAGCGTGTAGGTCGGGCTACTAACATCTTGGGGCTCGGCAGCATTCCGTCCTGCAACGATGCCTTTGGTCAAGGTTGTTTTGCCCGCGCCAAGATTGCCGATCAGCGAGACAACAGCAGAAGCCGGCAGAATACTGGCAAAGTAGCGGCCGAGCGCGAGAGTCTCCTCTTCCGATGCAGTTTCAAACCGGGCGGAGTTCATCCATTGCCTCCGGCAGGCTATCAAGCAGATCAGTTGCCAGCGTGCATTGTTCACCAAGACGTTTTGCCGCCAGTTCACCGCTTCGTCCGTGAAGCCAGACAGCTGCTACTACCGCCCGTCTCCAATTGTGTGAATGCTGGGCGAGACACCCGGCGATCATGCCAGTCAGAATATCTCCTGTTCCGCCGGTCGCCATTGATGGCGAGCCAGTTGGATTAATCCAGGTTTCTCCATCAGGAAAAGCAATGATAGTTCGATCGCCTTTTAGGACAACAACGGTGCCGGTGATGGCTGAAAAGCTCTGAGCGATCTCCAACCTGTGGGCTTGCACATCCTTGGTGGATCGCCCAGTTAAGCGGCTCATTTCTCCTGGATGAGGAGTAAGGATGCGGGTCTTGCCGTTGGCAGGTGGAACATTGCCCGCAATTGCGTTTAAGGCGTCAGCGTCTATCACGGCTGGTATTTCTAGTTCGGAGTAAAGACGTCTGGCCAGACGGACCGTCTCCGCTTCCGTTCCTAACCCTGGGCCAATGGCGGCCACCGACATCTTGGCGGCAAGAGTAAAGATAGAATCTTCGTGCAGCGGCTCGGTCATCAGCTCGGGCCGATAAGAAGCCACCATCGGTAAAGCGGCCGCAGGGACCCCTACGGTCACCAGACCGGCACCGCTGCGATAAGCGGCCGTCGATGCCATGGCGGGGGCACCGCTCTTGCCATACGAACCGCCAATCACCAGCACATGACCGTACATTCCTTTGTTGGAATTCTTGGGACGGGGTGCAAAGAGAGAGCGGAAGTCTTCTGGAGTTGAAAGGTTCAACTGACAGGAGGCAAGCAAATCCTCAGGGCTACCAATAGGATAAATTCGAAGGTTTCCTACCTGCTGGTAAATGGGTGAAAGAACCTGGCTTCGTTTAGCGGCTGTGAAGGAAACTGTGTAGTCAGTCCGGAAAAATTCACCTGTGGGCTCCGTTGTGTCAGACGGCAGCCCGGACGGGATATCAACAGCAACCCGATGAGCTAGCGGGAAACCTTGGTTGAGAATCTGGATTGCTTGCAAGCTTATGCCCTCAGCAGGGCCTCGCAGACCGGTTCCTAAAATAGCATCAATGATCAAGGTGGCCGGTGTGTTCGGGTCGAGATGATCCGCAACGGGACAGCCAGTTGCCTCTAGAATTCGGCGACCGTCGCCTGCGCCGGCCAGATCAACTACCGTGAGCTTGCGGCACAACTTGCGGGTGAAGAGCTGGCGGGCAATTACGAACCCATCTCCGCCGTTGTTTCCTTTTCCGCAGACGATCAATACGTGATGGTTAGTAAGCGGGGTGAAGGTTTCGAGAAGGAAATCAACGACGCGGCACCCTGCGTTTTCCATCAGCAGTTGACCGGGCAAACCGCGCTCGATAGTCTGCCGGTCTACGGCGCGCATTTCTTCTGCTGTTAGAGTCTTCACGCCGACGCACCTACCTGACGAGCGAGCAGAATCGTCATATCGTCGTGCAACTCAGGCATACCGGTCCAGCCTCGGACTGCATCCAGCACTGAGTCGATGATAAGGCTATCGTCTAAATGCCAGTTCTTTTGGATCAGGGCAATCATGCGCTCCTCTCCGAACATTTCGCCAAACGCATTCTCGGGCTCAGTGATGCCGTCGGTGTAGCAGACCAGCAGGTCGCCCGGTTGCATACTGAGGCAGCTTTCATCGTACTTGGCAAATGGGAAAGCCCCAACGACAGTGCCATTGGAATCGAGCGGGGTAACTGAGTCCTTGCGAATCAGAAGGGGAGAGAGATGACCGGCATTGGTGTAGGTCAAGGTGCAATTGGCCTCGTTGAAGATCGCAAAGAAAAAAGTGGCGTACTTCTCGGGCGACGTGTGGGCGTAAATCTGTTTGTTGAGTTTGCTGACCAAGGCAGCAGCATTGACTTCCGGCTCCTGAGCACAATCAATTTCCTTCACAGGAGCGTAAGTAGTAACCTGTGCGCGCAAAGCCGCTTGGAGAGTCGCCATGAGTAGTGCGGCCGAGATGCCTTTCCCCGCTACATCGCCAATAGCAAAGACAAGTTTGCCGCTGGCTATTTGCAGGTAATCGTAGTAGTCGCCTGAGACCATGCGGGCGGGGTCGCACCGGACGGTAAGTTTAAGTCCGCAGGTTGGAGGGGCCGCTTTAGGATAAAGCTGACCTTGTACCTCGCGAGCAATCTCGACCTCGGTCTGCAGTCGCTCTTTCTCTTTTTCAACCACTAGCAGACGCTCTAAATTCCCGGTCATCTGGTTGAATGAATGGGCAAGGTCGCCGAGCTGATCGTTGTCACGGACGGGGATGCGATGGGCGAAGTCACCGCTGATGATGCGGCGGGTTCCTTCATAAAGCTGGTGAACGGCGTTGGTGATACGCCGGGAAAGTGAAACGCCAATGGAGATCGCCACCAATTCGACCAGCAGAAACAGAACAGCGATTCCGAGGATAGAATAAATCAGGACTTCACGTACGACCTCTGAGCCCGAAAAGAATGTGCGCAGGACAGCGGAGGGTCGAGAATACACCCACAGGATGCCGCTAAAAGATTTGTTCGGCGACTCCAAATGGGAGTGAACCTGTGTGGACGGTATGAAAACCGGAATATCAAAGCGGCTGATGCTTGGCGGAATGGCAAATGCGCCGTCAGGGTCGGCCGTGGGTACTAAGTCAGGGTCGTTTCCCGGCTTTGAAGCTTCCAATGCACCGGCAGTAGCACCTGAATTTTTCTGTTCAACTTCAACCAGGGAAATCTTGCCTAAATGCGGCACAAGATGTTGGATGAGCTGAGTACTCAGGGGAGCGATAGCGGTAACTTCGCCGTCTCGATCAACAGAGTGATGCCAGCCATAGAATTTGCCATTGATCACCAACAGGCCGTGCGCAGCCTTCCACCCTGGGGGAATAGTAATTGCGGCGGCGCTAGGAGGAAAG
>CALMAV010000352.1:4795-6545 GCA_937859895.1 uncultured Bryobacterales bacterium
GGAAAGTGATGGGTTCCAGCAGAGTCGGTCGCCAGAAGGAGGATGCCAGGGAATACCCGATCAAATGCTTTCGACAGTTCAGGCCCTGCCGTCTCGCGTTGGTTTGGCGGTTGGCGTTTGAGAGCATCGACGGCAAATCCAAGAACTTCAAGGCGACGATCAAGGGCTGAACTTGCCAGATAAACGGCAAGTTCATTCATAAGCGCCCAAGCCCCTAGGCCCACCAAAGTCACAACCAGCAGAAGAGGTAAGGCGCCAAACAGCCCGTAAACAAACAAAAGGCGATTTCGAAGACTCCACAAGGTGCGGCGACGGGCAGAGCGGAAGCTACGTACGCCGAGAATTACCCAAAAAGGGAGAGCTACCAGACAGGCAAGTACGGCAAAGACATTGGAGCCGAAGAGAAGAGCAATAAGAGCAAAACAACCAAGAACGAGAGATACGCTGCCGACTACACCAAGCTCGGCAAGTGATTGTCGAAAACGAGGCAGCATTACTTGAGAGTATCGCGAGAAGAAAGTTAGAACAGGTGGGGCAAACCTTCGGTTTGGCACCGGACAACTCTGAAGGAGACGAAGGTCTTAAGCCTTCTTTGATTTAAGCGAAGGCACAGAATCACTTTTGTCGGGAGAAGATGACTGTTCAATGTCGAGCCCATCTGGCCTGGTGCGAGCAGGGCGCCCTCGGCGTTGGCCGTGAGCCCCGGCAGACAGACGTTCGAGAGCTTCAATTGCTTCGTCCAGTCGCTGGCGCTCATCCTGGAGTTCCGTAATCATTTTCAATAGGTCCATAGTTGGAAGGAGCGGCTCGTTCGAGGGAGCCTGTGTATCAGGGTAAACCACTAGGACGGATTTGGCGAGAGCAAAGGAGATCGAGTCGAAAGGATCGATCAGATCTTCAATAGAGACTTCAGCTGAGAGGCAATGAAGGAGATTCAGGATCTGACAGCAGCCACTTTAAGGCAAGTAGACATCACTCCTGTGACGTCTGCTTCTTAAACGGCAAAGATGAAGCGAGAAAGCCAAAAAGCCACTCCAATCTCACTGAAGTGACTTTTTGAATCGAAATTAATCGGGCGACGTCCTACTCTCCCACACACTTGCGCGTGCAGTACCATCGGGGCTGCGAGGCTTAACTTCCGTGTTCGGGATGGGAACGGGTGGAACCCTCGCGCTGAAATCACCCGAAACTGTTTTATCGTTCCGGAGTATATCTCTGAACTGAATAGTTATTGACGAGCAACGTAAGAAGAAAACAAACCGCAGAATCCATTTTATGGTCAAGCCGAACGAGCTATTAGTAACGGTAAGCTCAACGCATTACTACGCTTACACATCCGTCCTATCAACGTGATCATCTCTCACGGCTCTTCAGGGAGATCTCATCTTGGGGAAGGTTTCGTACTTATATGCATTCAGCACTTATCCTGACCAGACTTCGCTACGCAGCTGTGCCCTTGCGGACAACTGCATCACAAGAGGTCTGTTCACCCCGGTCCTCTCGTACTAAGGGCAAGCCCCCTCAAATCTCCTCCGCCCACCACAGATAGGGACCGAACTGTCTCGCGACGTTCTGAACCCAGTTCACGTACCGCTTTAATAGGCGAACAGCCTAACCCTTGGGAGCTTCTACACCCCCAGGATGCGATGAACCGACATCGAGGTGCCAAACCGGAGCGTCGATATGAACTCTTGACTCCGATCAGCCTGTTATCCCCGGCGTACCTTTTATCCGTTGAGCGATGGCCCTT
>CALMAV010000353.1:0-2509 GCA_937859895.1 uncultured Bryobacterales bacterium
GCTTGGATCAGGACGAGACAATTTCGTTTGCGAACCGAGAGGAGCCCGCACGTGGTATACGCACGTGGTATGTAAGATGTCGGGATTTGAACATGACCACGAGCAACACGCAAGCTGGCCTGACAGGGAAAATAGCTCTCGTCTCAGGTGGGAGCAAAGGATTGGGACGGGCAATGGCTCTTGCTCTGAGTGCACAGGGAGCTTCGGTTGCCCTGGTATCGCGTAACCGCGAAAAGCTTGCGGAAGTTCAGAAGGAAATTGCGGACGCGGGCGGAAAGGCCGCAATCTTTACAGCCGACGTGACTGACGAAGGAGCGGTGATGCAACTCGCTTCAGATGTGGCCGAGCAGCTTGGCAAAGTGCAGATCCTGGTGAATAACGCCGGCACCAACATCCGCAAGAACCTGATTGAGTTTTCGCTGGATGAGTGGCGAACTGTTTTGGATACGAACCTGACAAGCGTGTTCCTGATGTGCAAGGCGTTCGTGCCGCACATGCGTGGAACTGGCTATGGGCGCATTCTAAGCATGAGCTCCATCATGAGTCATGTCTCCTTGCCCGGCAGAAGCGCGTACTCTTCCAGTAAAGCCGCGCTGCTTGGCCTGACACGCGCTTTAGCGTTGGAATTAGCGGGCGAAGGCATCACAGTGAACGGCATTAGTCCGGGAACCAGGAAGCAAATGCGCAGTTTCTGGCAAGTCTTCCTGTTGGGCGATGGGGTAAGCCGGAAGAGATTGGAACGCTTGCTGCCTATCTCTGTTCCGATGCGGCCGGCTTCATCACCGGTACTGACATTCTGATCGACGGAGGCTGGTGTGCACGCTGAGACTCACAGCGAAACCAGGGCGCTTGCGTGAATACGAAGACCACTCCGGCTGTCGATTTTGAGAAGGCACTGTACGCCAGAGTCACTCGGCGCATCATTCCTTTTCTCTTTCTGTGTTATGTATTCGCTTACATTGATCGCGTAAACGTGGGCTTTGCGAAGCTTCAGATGCAGCAGGACTTGGGCATCAGCGACGCTGTGTATGGCATCGGCGCAGGCATGTTCTTCCTCGGTTACTTCTTCTTTGAGATTCCCTGCAACATGGCGCTCCAGAAGATTGGAGCCAAGCGCTGGCTCGGTCCCATCATGGTTGTCTGGGGTCTGGTTTCCGGCTGCCAGATGTTCGTCAGAAGCGCGGGAGCTTTGTATCTGGTCCGCTTTATTTTAGGCGTAGTCGAGTCGGGCTTCTTTCCCGGAGTCATCCTCTATCTCACCTTCTGGTACCCGCGCCAGTATCGTGCCAAGATGCTTGCGGCATTCATGACGGCGGTTCCTCTGTCTGGCGTACTCGGGGGACCACTCTCCGGTTGGATCCTCGAGAGTATGTCCGGTGCGGGCACTCTGCGCGGCTGGCAGTGGCTGTTTGTTATGGAAGCGATTCCATCGGTAGTTGCCGGGTTGTTGACCCTCTACTTTCTCGAAGACGGGCCACGCAAAGCATGCTGGCTGAATGAGGAAGAGAAGCATTTACTGGAGCAGAGGCTGCGCGAAGAAGAGCACGCGAAAACTTTGGAAACGCCCGGCCACCACTCGTTGGCGGATGCTTTCCGCAGCACGAAAGTCTGGCTGCTCTGCCTGATTTACTTCGGCATGGTGATGGTGAACTACGGCATCAGCTTCTGGCTTCCACAAATCGTGAAAGACACGTTAAGTAAGAATTCGTTCACCATCGGGCTCCTTACTGCCATTCCGTGGGCGGTAGCAGCAGTTGCTATGGTTCTTGTGGGATCTCACTCAGACAGGACAGGCGAGCGACGCTGGCACATTGCCATTACATCCATCGTGTGTTCGGTTGCGTTTGCGGCTTCTGCTATACCCGGAATCTCGGGCGCTCTCAGCCTGCTTGCGCTTACCGTGGCAACTGCGAGTATTGCTTCCTCCTACTCGACGTTCTGGGCTTTGCCGACAACTCTTCTCTCAGGCACCGCGGCTTCAGCCGGCATCGCGTGGATTAACTCGGTCGGCAATCTGGCCGGCTACATCAGTCCGTATCTAGTAGGCAAGATCCGCGATACAACACACAGCATGGTTCTGGCTCTACTGATGCTTTCTTTTTGCTGCCTTGTTTCTGGAATCTTGACGATTGTTTCGTTCCGTCCGAAGACACGCGTTGTGGGCTCTGAGTTAATCCCGGTAAGCGACTGAGGATTGCTGCCCCAACTCGAGCCTGAACCTACATCAAGTTGCTTATCGGTGGACTCGGGAATGATCCGTATGCTCTTCGTTTCGGTCTCTGCTGTGCTGCGAGCAGAGTCACCTAAACGACCAAGGTTGGCCATCCACTCCTCTGTGGCGTAAACTCCATGAATCAAGCCGTCAGCAGAGAGATCTACGTCTAACTCTGGCCAATGAAGACCACTTCCACCGCCAACAAGTTCCACACGAGCCACATTTTTCTGAGGGGCATCCCACAACCCTTGGATTTGTTCACGAGGAACAAACAAACGGAGCCCATTGCTTAGG
>CALMAV010000353.1:2519-5403 GCA_937859895.1 uncultured Bryobacterales bacterium
GGACAAGAGCCTCCACTGACGGCACGTACTTAACTTCTAGCGCCGTCACTAAGTCGCTCGAGTTTGCCTTCGACTGTTTGACGGCCTCAAAGATTTGTTCATCTGTTGTTGCGACTGGCATGGTGTGCCTCCCAAAGTTCCAATAGTTCTGCGTAGTGCTTATCGGCTTGTCTCAAGAATTTCCGAGCAGTACTTGCAGTAGCATTTCGCACAGCACCTTTCCGATCAACCAAGGCCACGTTCCCATCGCCTAACAGTTCGACTGCCACTACGCCATCATCACAAAATCATGCACATGAGCAGGTTGATGGTCCTTGGAATGGACGGCAAACCGGACCCAGCGAATCGTCGGGATTCCACAGGACACAATAACCCCAGCCATTGGGTCTAACGATTCATTGCTTTATCTATACGAGGATGTTTGCACCAACGAGCAACGATTCATTCTCGGCCATCGTAGATGCCTTCGCGCTTGAGGGACTGATTACAGTGCCACGCAGCTGCGGCAGATTCAACCGTTTAGCTGACCTTCTTGTGACATGCCCTGCCGATCGGTGGCGGGAGCACTTGCGATGAGTTGCTCGGCGAGGTGCCGCTCTAAGGGTAAACCTTCGCACTCGCCTAAGCAGGGTAGGATGCTCCGACGTTGCGGGGAAAGCTCTATCTCGAGGGCCACAACTACTCTCTTCATTACTGGCGGAAACTAATGGGAGTCGAACCCACCCGTGACAACGTTAGTGCCGCACTCCGGTTTTGAAGACCGGGCCCTGCACCGGCAGAGTTTAGCTTCCAACTGCGATTGTAGCGTTCTCTTTCGCAGCGAAAACTCTGTCACTAATTGCGAATTTTAGGGCTTCTATGTTCTCGCCTGTTGCGCTCGAGATGGTGTAGAAGGGCAAATTGTGCTCGGCCGCTTTCAACCGTACACTCTCGATGCGCGATTCGTCCTGACACGCGTCCATCTTCGATGCAGCGATTAGCATGGGTCTTTGGACAAGTGCTTCGCTGAAGCTTTTCAGTTCACCCATGATGATGTCGAAGTCCTGAGCAGGATCTCGTCCGCTAAAGTCCGAAACGTCCACTAGATGCACCAGAAGTTTGGTCCGCTCCACATGGCGGAGAAACTGAATACCGAGGCCGTGGCCCTCGTGCGCACCTTCGATTAATCCTGGAATGTCGGCCAGGACAAACGTATGATCCCCGGCCTGCACAACGCCCAGATTAGGCTCAAGTGTAGTGAATGGGTAGTCAGCAATCTTCGGCTTGGCAGCAGAAAGGCGCGAAATCAAAGTGGATTTTCCAGCGTTCGGGAAGCCAATCAGCGCCACGTCGGCCAGGAGCTTTAATTCCAGACGGAGCTTGAAAAAATCGCCCGGCTTGCCATCTTCGTGCTCAGTTGGGGCTTGGTGGGTGGAAGAAGTAAAGCGCGCGTTACCGCGTCCCCCTCGTCCACCGCGAGCAATGATCACTTGCTGGCCCGCCGCAGTGAAGTCTGCCATCTGCTCGCCGGTTTCAGCGTTATAGACCACTGTTCCAACAGGCACCGGAAGCGTAATCGAGTGACCTTCGTGCCCAGTCCGATTGCTACCTTCGCCATGGCGTCCGCGCTGGGCACTATGCTCAGGATTGAAGCGGAAGTGGAGCAACGTATTGTAGTTGTTGCTGCCTTCCATCACGATGTTGCCGCCACGACCACCATCGCCGCCGCTGGGACCGCCACGTGGGACAAACTTCTCCCGCCGAAACGCGAGACAGCCGTTCCCGCCATCGCCCGCTTTAACCGTGATTGTGACTTCGTCTATAAACACTGGACTCTAAATAAAGAAGCGAGCCTGGTTAGAAGGCTCGCTTCTCCGAAAAGTGTAGAGCTGCTCGCACAGCAGCAACCGTTATGCCTCTGCGGCAATGATGTTGACAAATTTTCCTAAGCGCCCGCGATCACGAAACTCCACCGTGCCCGGAACTGTCGCAAACAACGTGTCATCTTTCCCAAGCCCGACATTCTTGCCGGGCTTATAGCGCGTGCCACGCTGACGGACGATAATCGATCCACCAGTCACAACCTCACCCGAAAAAACCTTGATGCCCAACCGTTGCGAGTTGGAATCTCGCCCGTTCTTTGAACTGCCTAATCCTTTTTTGTGTGCCATCTGCTTTGCCTCTACCCAGTTGTTCTAACTAGGAAACAATTTCCTCAACCTGCACGCGAGTATAGTTCTGCCGGTGCCCGATTGTGCGCTTATACTGCTTCCTGCGCTTGAACTTAAACACCAGAATCTTATCGCCACGTCCATGCGCTGAAATCTTCGCCCGCACCCGTGCTGAACTCACCGCATCGCCAAGCATCAGTTCATTGGACTCGTTTGAGATGGCCAGGACGCGATCAAACTCCACAGGGCTACCCACCTCGCCAGCCAGCGTATCTACTTCAATCGTTTGCCCAGGCGAGACGCGGTATTGCTTGCCGCCGGTTTCAATCACTGCGTACATAAGAACCTTTTCGTTGGATTTCGAAGTTGGGAAGTGGCACGTGCAAGCCACCATCCCTCCAATGGACAGAGCCGGCAAACAAAGCCGTCTCCAGAAGACAAGACTTCGAACCTTTTCATGATACCCGAACCGGGTACTCGGGTGCTATCTCTTGAGAAGCCTATCCTCGGCCCTCTTCTAGATCTTCAATTCGAACCTCGTGACTGGCAGCTATATTGGCCAGCTTCCTAATGTTCTCTGCATCTATGGCAAGCTGCTCCGAATGTCTCTGAATCTGTGCTGACTGTTCCAAAACCGTCGCGTGAAGACTTTCCGTGCTCTGGAGCAGAAAGGTTAATCGCTCGTCTACTGAGGCCATACTTCACATTACCGTTTTCTGTGCTCCGCTCTCCAG
>CALMAV010000354.1:0-1354 GCA_937859895.1 uncultured Bryobacterales bacterium
TGTAAGAAGTTCGTCGGGCGTTAAGGTGCAACCGTTGCGCAGGACGATAAAAGCGACTGGCGATTCACCCCAGTACGGGTCGGGGGCAGCGACCACCGCGGCTTCCAGGACAGCTCGGTGACCCTCAATCGCGGCCTCCACTTCGACCGAGCTGATGTTCTCGCCTCCGGAGATGATGATGTCTTTGAGGCGGTCAATGATTTGGAAAGAGTCGTTGCCGGTCCAGACGGCTGCATCTCCTGTAGCGATCCAGCCGGCGTCGTTGCGAGCGAGCAGTTCGCCTTCGGCGCTGATTTGAGTCTCTGTTCCAGGGATCGGAGAGTAGGCTACTCCATTGGCTCCCACCGCGCTACTAACTGCGACTACCGGGCCGGCTTCGGTGAGACCGTAACCGACGGAGACTTCGCAACCGAAGGCGCGAGTAAGCTGAGCAACAAGGCTCGGGGTAACGGGTGCGCCACCGAGGTGAATTTGGCGGAGGCTGGTCAGGTCAGCGGTCCGTAAGCCTTCGTCGGCGAGAAGAGAGCGGGCCATGGTGGGGACGAGGGATGTGCCGGTGATTCGTTCTTGAGTGATGACGTTCCAGACAGCGTCGGGTCGGAAACGGCGCAGCAGCACTTGGCGAGCGCCGTGCATAGTGGCGGTGTGGGGACGTCCCCAACCGTTGGCATGGAAGAGCGGGATGGCATGCAGCTCAACAGGCGTTTGTTCGAGGCGTGCGTTCATGGCGAGGGCGTGCAGGTACAGTGTGCGATGTGAAAGCGCGACCGGCTTGGGTGCAGCAGCCGTGCCGCTGGTATAGAAGAGCTCGGCGGTTTCGGCGTCGTCCATAGTGGAAAGCGATGGGCGAGGAAATGGTTCGCAGCAGATAGGGTCTTCGATGACGATGATGTTCTGCAGGCCAGGGCAGGAAGTACGCAGCGCGTCGGCTGTGCTCTGAAATTCGCTTTCAAACAGAAGGACGCGCGCACCGGATTGTCCGATGATGGCGGTTAACTCAGGCACAGTGAGACGAACATTTAAGGGCAGGAATACGGCACGGATCAGTAGGGGCGCGAAGTAGCTGGCAAGTAGCTGGTAGTTGTTGAAGCTGAGATAGGCGACACGGTCACCGGGTTGCGTGCCCAAGTGCAGCAGGAAGGCGGCAAGGCGGTGGCAGTATTCGCCGAATTGCGTGTAGGTGAGACGAGTCTCGCCGGAGACTATGCCGATGCGTGAGCCGTACCGGTCAATTGCGTCGAAGAGGAAGCGCAGAGGTGTTAGGGGCGAGACATCGGCCATCAAACGATTTAGGGCTTCGGTTCTGATTGACTCGGCTGATTGCTGCGAGTTCCGAAGCAGTACAGAGTGGAAG
>CALMAV010000354.1:1364-4042 GCA_937859895.1 uncultured Bryobacterales bacterium
AACACCTTGCCATCGTCAATGGCGAGACCGCCGAAGTGATTCCAGCTTTTCATCGCCGCCCCGCTTCGATAAAGTAGCTTGCCGGTTTTTGCATCCAAGGCCATGAGCTCGGCTCCATGGGTGCCAGCGCCTCGCTCTTCGGTTGTGAGCAGGTTTCCTTTCCATTCCGCCTCGCTCTTGAATTCGGTTTTCTCGACCTTTACTTGACGCGGGTTCTCTCCTGTCGCGAGGATGTAAACAACACCATTGGCCACTGCAGGCGCATCTGGAAGATTCACATCTGGCGATACCCATGCGAGCTTCAGGGAGGGCCTATTGGTCTTGCTGGGCTCCACCTTAAAGGCAACGACCGAGCCATGAGTCGCTGGCCCATTTGTCAGCAGAGACTTGCCTACTGACTTTGCCGGTTCACCCCAAAGCGGCACATAGAGCCAAGGCTGGCCCCCCTCGTCTTTCCAAAGTGCTGGTGCGCCCCAAATGCCCTTCTCCTCGAGCGTTCCGTTGGCGTTGCCAATCTGCGGCGAGACATAAAGCGGGGTTTGGTGATCCTTATCGCCCAGAAGATCTGCATTCAGCAGGTAGACGACTGACTCTTTTCCCCCTCCGGCGATGAGGTGGTAGTTGCCATAAGCGAACCAGAGGTGCCCACCCGATGGGAGATCGAGATCCTTCTTGTTGACCTCGTTCCAGTTCAGCGGACTGAAGTAATCAACGACGTCAAGGGCCGGTGTGGAGGCAGCTAGAACACTACTGCCGAAGTCTCCGTTCGGTGGATTCAACGATCCATCGCCCGTGGTGACATAGGCCGTTCCGCTCTGACTGATAGCAGCGCCGCCGCGGGACCACATGCCGGCACCGGAGCCATTGCGGACCAGCATCTCGTAAGCCACGTGGTGCGTGGGATTGTCTACTTGCATGGAGTAAAGACCAGAGCGATCGCCACCGCAGTTCTGCGATGTGGTTGTGTAGACATAGCCATTGTTGAGGTTCAGACTCCAGGGCTTTGAGAAGGGCGGTACGAACTGGAAGGGGCCAAAGCGGGTGGTTCCGGTACCGAGATCGAGCCCGAAGAGCCTGCCGTCATAGGCGAGGAATAAGATCAGGTTCTGGTGTCGATCGATTACTGGTGTGGCGTTCACAGAGTTCGGGCATAGGAAGTAAGCCTCCGCTTTCGCGTTGACGTAGCTCTGAAAGGTTCGGCTCCAGACCAGGGTGCCGGACTCTACGTCCACAGCGAAGAGATGATTGGAGCTTCCCGCGACGTAGACAAGCGTTTTCAGCCCGGACAGGGTGGTTACGTCTCTTGCGACAACGGGCGCTGTTAGAGCGCTGAGGGCGAGAGAAGCGTTGTCGAGGTGGAGGGACCACTTCAGTTCCAGATCTTTTGCGTTTGCCGGAGAGAGCTTTGTTTCTTCAGACGCCCATGCGGTTCGTTGTGGATCGTGCCCGAAGGTAGGCCAATCTGCGTGGAGTGTCCCGGCGTTTAGCAGAAGAATGGCGCAGAGTATCTTCCCGACGAATCTTGTCATGACGTGTAGCTTTGCCGATTATTTCAGAGCTTACCGTTGGATGCCAATAGTAAGTAGATTACAAAAATTCGGGAAGGCTCTTCCGGTGAGTATGTCTGTTTGGGGGCACGCCTTGCGAATGGCTTTCCCGCTTGTGAGCGCGTCGACGTAGGAATTTGCGAAGATGAAGCGGCGTATCAAGACTTCTACACACGTATGGCCACTATCGAATTTGTCCGGAATTACTCTGACCTCTCCACTGACCGTGGTTACCAGTTCGAGTTCCGCTGTGACCATTGCGGTAGCGGATTCATGTCCTCATACCAGCCCTCCTATCTCGGGTCGGCTGGGGGACTGCTGGAGGCAGCCGGCAGCATCTTCGGAGGAATTCTTGGTTCGGCGGGGAACTCCGCCTATAACATTCAGCGTGCTATCGGTGGACCAGCGCATGATCGTGCGCTGCAGCAGGCAGTCACGGAGGTGAAGCAGAAGTTTCGACGTTGTCAGCGTTGTGGCAAGTGGGTCTGTGCGGATGTTTGCTGGAACGAACGTGCTCTCCAGTGCACCAGTTGCACACCGAAGTTTGAGCAGGAGGTGATATCGCTCCGTACCCAAGCGCAGGTTCAAGCTACGCAGGACCAGCTTCGAGAGAAGGCCGCGGGCACCGATTATGTCTCGGGCATTGACATGAACCCGGATGCCCAGGTCCGCTTCAACCCTCCGCAGGCAACGCTAAACCCGAGCGGTCCAGGAACTGGCACCTTCCTTCCTTTGCCACCTCAGGACGCCAGTATGCCGACCTTCCTTCCACCTCAAACCGGTGCTGAGCAACCGATGGCACCGGCCATCCAGAGTTCCGCGGCTCCTGCGGCGCTTGCTAATTGTTCGGCTTGTGGAGCTACGGTCCATGGAAGTAAGTTCTGCCCAGAATGCGGCACCAAAGTACTCACGCCACAGACATGCAAAGACTGCGGCCACATTTCTTCGCCTACTGCGCGCTTCTGCCCGGAATGCGGCGTTAAACTTTCGTAGACTCGTGAGCGGAGCAGCTATTCAAGTAGGCGCACGCCATTAAGGTTAGTTCCTTGCGCATGGTGTCGAGCTGCTTTTCGGGAGAAGGCGATTCCAGCAACTTTCGGCTGATGCCTGCCATTGCGCCCTGCAGTACGG
>CALMAV010000354.1:4052-9077 GCA_937859895.1 uncultured Bryobacterales bacterium
GTACGGAGGCGACCAGCTGCGGATCTTTAGTTAGAGACTCTCGGGCGCTGGCCAGCATTGCAGCGATTGCTTTGTTGTTTCGTCCTGCGATCTCCTTCGCCATATTTGCTCCGTCCACATCAGAGCTGACCGAGTAGAGGGCAACGCTCGTTTCGGATCCTTCATCTTGGCTTGGAGGTACGCGTTGACCAGAGCCGTCGCCATGTGCGAAAGAGGTCTCCCCTTTTCCTCGTAGCAGACTTGCTCAACGGCCGCTGTGACTTCGTCGAAGTGACGTTTTAAGACTGCCTTTAGGAGCGCGGTCTTATTTGGAAAGTACTGATATAAGGTGCCGACAGACACGCCTGCCCGATCTGCCACTCTTGTCGTGGTCAGGCGTTCTTTTCCAATGCTAAGCAAAACCTGAATAGTGGCTTCTAAGATAGCGTCCACGCTAGCCGTGGAACGCGCTTGAACCGGCAGTTTACGGGGCTCTAGGACAGTGGATAAGAGCGGCGGCAAATGCGAAGTCTCAAACTGAAGCTTTCTTCATCTAACCACGTGGAGGAACAAAATGACAACGAAAGTGAATCTTGGGGGTAGCTTTACTCTGCCTGGTACCTCGCTGAGATTGAATCGCATGGGTTACGGTGCCATGCAGTTGGCGGGACCACAGGTTTGGGGGCCGCCGCGCGACGTTGAGGCTGCGGTTGCGGTTTTAAGAGAAGCGGTAGCGGCCGGGGTAAACCACATCGACACAAGCGACTTTTATGGTCCGCATGTGACCAATCAGATTATTAAGCAGGCGCTTTATCCTTACCCGGATGACCTGGTAATTGTGACTAAGTTGGGCGCTCGGCGAGGGGAAGACAAGTCGTGGATTCATGCTCTTTCGCGGCAGGAACTGCTCGACGGCGTTCACGACAATTTGCGGAATCTGGGGCTCGACACGCTCGACGTCGTCAATCTGCGAGTAGGAGGAGTATTAGGACCAGCGGAGAGCTCCATTGAGGAACCGTTGACCGTGCTGGCCGAATGTAAGCGTCAGGGATTGATTCGTCATCTCGGGCTGAGCAATGTCAGTCCCGAGCAGTTAGCGGAGGGCCAGAAGATTACGGAGATTGTCTGCGTGCAGAACTTGTATAACCTGGCAAACAGGAAAGACGATGGCTTCGTGGATAGTCTTGCTGAGCAAGGAATTGCTTATGTGCCGTTCTTTCCATTAGGTGGGTTCACGCCTCTACAGGCGTCGGCGCTCGACACGGCAGCAGCGTCACTACAGGTCACGCCAATGCAGGTTGCGCTTGGATGGCTGCTTCAACGGTCGCCCAATATCTTGCTGATTCCGGGGACATCTTCGGTTGAGCACCTGCGGGAGAACCTCGCCGCTGCGACGTTGCAGATTCCAGCATTGATGATTGCCGATCTTGATGGGATTGGGAGAGCGTAAAGAGCAGAATCCCGGTATGATGAGGGGGTATTACCTATGTCGTCGCCTTTAGAAACCGAAAAGAGGTACTTCCAGTCAATCCGCGACTCACTGCTAGCGACTTTAGCTGGCCATGTTGCAGTGATACATGGAGAGAGGCTGGTGGGGGTGTATTCCACTATGGAAAAGGCCTACTCTGAAGCGGTGAAAAAAGTAGGATTAGTTTCGGTTTTGATAAGAACAATAGGTGAAGTAGAACAACCGGTAAGTATCCCCGCTCTTGCAATCGGTGTGCTTAGTGCCAAGGATACACATTCAATCGGCCACTGAAGGCCAACTTCCTAACGGGCAAAGAGTCCAGATTCCTCCTGCCTTAGCGCTCCAACAGCGCGGTCCTGTTATGCAGGTGGTAGTAGGGTTGGAGCGCGCCATGTCGACAAGTCTGCTTGCCGCAGGCGCGAAAGCTCCCACCCCACTCTCGGCTATAGCTTTGATCGATACGGGAGCCTCAAACACGTGCATCGATAGTCACCTGGCTTTGCAACTTGGCCTTCCCGTAGTTGACACTATGCGGATGACCTCGGCATCCCACGATGCGAATAAGCAACCAGCTTATCCAATAGACATTGAAATTACTGGAACTTCAATTCAGTTTGGAGTTCCGAAGGCAATGGGAGCAAACTTGGCCGCACAAGGCCTAGGTGTGTTGATTGGCCGAGACGTCTAGCCGTTTTCACTATGTTTTACAACGGGCCTGGCGGCCAGATCACTTTTTCCATATAGTCGCTGTCCGATTCACCAGCGAACACATTCACGGTTCCTCATGCTCGCTAACCCGCTACCAAGTACCGAGAGCCATTGACTTTACCAGACTTCCTGGTTTATGTTGACCATTCGGTTGCCCCGAAACAGCTTAATGGCTAAGACCCAAGATTCTCTTCCTTCTACTCTTGACAGCGTTGACAGGGCAGAAGAGCTGGCGTTGCGAGAGGCGGAGAGTTTCGGCTTGGATGAAGATGACCGGATGCAGTTTGGGATGGCCGTTCGCGAATGTATGGTGAACGCGGTTGTGCATGGCAACGGCTACAGCAGCAACAAGGTTGTCCATCTGGAGATTGACCGTACGGAAGAGCAGCTGGCGGTTACTATTGGCGATGAAGGTTCAGGGTTTGACCTGGCTTTGCTGCCCGATCCGCTAGCGCCGGAGAATCTGATGCGGCAGTCGGGCCGGGGATTGCTGCTGATCCGTGCGTTTGTTGATGAATTTGATTTGCATGTCCGGCCTGGCGGCGGAACAGAAGTTCGTATGATAAAACACCATACGAAGTCCTAAACGCAGTGGCGGGTTGGTAAGAGGAGACAAGAGTGAGCGATAAATTAACGGTGCGCCAAGTAGGCGATGTGACGGTGTTAGATGCGGCTGGCCGCATTACGTTAGGGGAGGGTGCCAGCACGTTCCGGGAGAAGATTCGCGAGCTGGTTAGCGATGGGCGGAAGAAGATTCTGCTCAATTTGGCCCAAGTGTCTTACATCGACAGCTCCGGCATCGGTGAAATGGTTTCCGGCTTTACAAGTGTTACCAACAATGGAGGGCAGTTGAAGTTGGTGGGTCTCTCCAAGCGGGTGAAGGATCTGCTGCAGATTACGAAGCTTTATACCGTATTTGATGCCTATGACGATGAGGCCGAAGCGGTGCGCAGCTTTTCGTAGTTGTTCAGTATTTTGTAGATTTGACTAAGTCAGGAGGCGCGTTGCCAGCCAAATACGCCTCCTGACTTGCTTTTAGACGGTCTGCTCGGCTAACTGCGGCTCATAGTCGACGGCAAAGCCTTTTTCTTCTGTTACAGGCGGCTCGGGATCTTTCGTCACGAACCAGGGATAGAGAATCGGAAGAATGTAGAGAGTGAGCAACGTTGCCGTGATAAGCCCACCGATCACGACAGTGGCGAGTGGGCGCTGCACTTCGGCTCCCCGTGAAGTTGAGACGGCCATGGGAATGAAGCCAAGGCTCGCGACAAAGGCAGTCATCAGGACAGGCCGCAATCGATCTTCGGCACCGGCCCTTACGGCATCCACTATGGTCTTGCCACCTTTTCGAAGAGCTTCGATGTGGCTGACCATAACGACACCATTCAGAACAGCGACACCGAAGAGGGCGATGAATCCAATAGAAGCCGACAGGCTAAGATTCAAGCCGCGAAGCCACAGAGCTGCTACGCCGCCGACCAACGCAAAGGGCACGATGGTGAGGATGAGCAGTGACTGGCGAGCGGATTGAAACGTTGCATAGAGCAACGAAAAAATGATGATGATGGATATGGGCAGCACGAAGGCAAGACGCCGGTTAGCGCGCTGTTGATTTTCGAATTGCCCGCCCCAGTCGAGCGTATAGCCAGCCGGAATCTCCATACCAGAAGCAATTTTCTGTTGTGCTTCTTTGACGAAGCCACCGAGGTCACGGCCACTAACGCTGGTCTGCACGGCCACACGACGACGAGCATCTTCGCGGTTCACCATCTCGGGACCGCGAACCGTTTTCAGCGCAGCTACTTGCTTGAGTTGGACACGTTCACCATTGGGCGCAATCAAGTAGAGATCGCCTAGCGCATCGATGTTGTTGCGGAAGGATTCGGGTAGACGGACAGCGATGCTGAAGCGGCGCTCGCCTTCCACCATCTCTGAGATTTGTTTGCCGCCCAACATGGTTTCTACCAGCTCACGGACGTCTGAGACGTTCAAGCCGTAGCGATCCATCTCCGGGCGGTTAACTTCGATCCGCAATTCAGCCACGCCCATGGAGCTGTCTTTCTGGACTTCAGCAGCGCCTTTCACGGTTGAAAGAATGGAGACTGCCCGGGTGGCGAGCTTATCGAGTACGTCAAGGTCTTCGCCAAAGATTTTCAGAGCCAAGTCGCCACGGATACCGGTTACTACTTCATCCATTCGCATCTCCATGGGCTGGGTGAAGACAAAGGCTACGCCCGGTACCTGATTCAGCGCCGTGGTGAGTTTGGCGATAAGCTCGTCCTTTGACTTACAGCACTTCCAACTAGATTTCGGCGCCAGCGTGAGATAGGAGTCGGACTCTTCAATGCCCATTGCTTCGGTGGCAAGATCGGGACGCCCGAGTTTGGAGATGACTTGCGTGATCTCCGGAAATCCCCTGATGATTTTCTCGACTTGTTGACCGAGGCTGATGGACTCTCCGAGCGAGATGCCGGGGAGCTTGCGAGAGGTAACGACAATGGAGCCTTCGTCGAGTTTCGGCATGAACTCTGTGCCGATGTAGCGGAGTGAGAAGCCGGCCGCACAGACGAGAATCAAAGCGGTGGCGAGGATGGGCCAGCGATGGCGGAGCGCCCAGTCCAAGCTGCCGACATAGCGCGCCTTTACCCAGTGGAACCAGCCTCGGGGAGCCGGCGCGGCACGTTTATGGCTCTTGCGAACCAGGACGAAGCTGGAGGCGGCGGGCACGGCGAAGAGAGCAAGCAGGAGAGACCCGGCCAGCGCCGAACAGACTGTGATGGCCATGGGATGGAACATGCGGCCTTCCAAGCCCTGGAGCGTGAAGATGGGAAGGTAGACGGCAATGATGATCGCGACGCCGAAGGTAATGG
>CALMAV010000355.1:0-6479 GCA_937859895.1 uncultured Bryobacterales bacterium
CGATCGTCTCGGTCGGCGCAACATTCTTAAATTTTCAGTGGGATGCTCTGCTGCTGGAGTCGGGTGCCCTGGCGTTCTTCGCGGGTGCGCCCTGGCTGGTCTGGGCCTATCGCTTTCTACTGTTCCGGTTGATGTTTCAATCCGGCGCTATCAAATTTCTTTCGGGAGATGTCAACTGGTCGAATCTGCATGCACTACGGTTTCACTTTCTAACGCAGCCGCTGCCGAATCCCCTTGCTTACTACTTCTATCGCGCCCCTTCCTTTCTGCTCGATGCGTTTACGGCCGCGACGCTGGTCATCGAAGTATTGGTGCCCTTCGGTTTGTTCGGCCCGCGCAAGGTCCGACAGGTAACCGTGGCCCTGCTTGCGATGCTGCAGATCATGATCCTTTTGACTGGCAATTATGCTTTCTTTAATTGGCTGACACTTGCCCTGTGCATATGGGGGTTGGATGACCAAATATTTGCTTCGGTGCACCGCTCCGTGCTGGTGCGACGAATGAGGGTAAGCTTAGGCGCACCAGTGTTTCGCGGCATCGGCAGTGTTCTTCTTGCGGTCTACTTACTCCTAAGCTTCTCTCAAATCGCGTCGATGTTCCGCCTCGGGTTAGCCCGTCCTTTCCGAACCGTGCTGCGTGCCACCGCTCCGTTTGAGTTGGTGAACAGCTACGGCCTTTTTGCAGTGATGACAACTGATCGGCCAGAGATCGTCTTGCAAGGCTCGAACGATCAGACCGAGTGGCGCGATTACAGCTTTCCTTATAAGCCTGGAGAACTGCACCGCGGCTTGCCACTGATTGCTCCATATCAGCCGCGGCTTGACTGGCAGATGTGGTTCGCTGCTTTGGGTAGTTACAGCGAAAATGCGTGGGTCGGCAATCTGATGTATTGCATTCTGGTGGGCGATCCGGTCGTGTTGAAACTACTCGACACACCACCTTTTCAGAGGCCACCTCGCTACCTGCGCGCAATCACGTACGATTACACCTTTACGACGACCGCTGAGCGCCGACAGACCGGTGCTGTCTGGAAACGCTCAACGCGCGGCATCTGGTTTGGCCCAGTGTCGCTCACTGGCCGCTAACTATATTCAGGCAGACGAGTCAGATCATCGAGTCACTTATGCAATACCGAAAATTAGGAAGAACCGGGTGGAATGTTTCTGCCATTAGCTTTGGTGCGTGGGCTATTGGCGGCTCCTGGGGTGATGTGGATGATAAGCAGTCGCTTGCTGCTTTGCATGCTGCGGTGGATTGTGGCATCAACTTCATTGATACTGCAGACGTTTATGGAAATGGCAGAAGCGAGCGTCTCGTAGCCCAGCTTAGGGCTGAGCGGAAGGAAGACATCATTGTTGCCACCAAAGCTGGCCGTAAGTTGCCGGCGCAAACTGTCGCTGGTTATACGCGCGAGAATTTGACTGGCTGGATTGAAGAAAGCTGCCGCAATCTGAAAGTTGACGCGCTCGACTTGGTTCAGTTGCACTGTCCGTCTACCGATCTGTACTATCGTCCTGAAGTTTTCGGCTACCTGGACGATCTGCAAGCGGCCGGCAAGATTCGAAATTATGGAGTTAGTGTCGAGCGCGTGGAAGAAGCTCTAAAAGCGATCGAGTTTCCGAACGTGCAGACAGTGCAGATTATCTTCAACTGCTTTCGCCAGCGGCCTGCCGAGCTATTCTTTCAGCGAGCTCAGGCAAAAGAGGTCGGGATACTCGCGCGCGTTCCTTTGGCCAGCGGCCTTCTCTCTGGCAAGTTCAGTCGTAATTCAACCTTTGCTGCTGACGACCACCGCAACTTCAACCGCCATGGCGAGGCCTTCGATGTGGGCGAAACATTTTCCGGTGTTGACTACGGGACTGCTTTGAGTGCGGTGGATCAGATTCGACCTCTGGTGGCGCCCGAGGCTTCAATGGCACAGTTTGCTCTGCGCTGGATCCTCATGTTTGATGCTGTCACGTGTGCAATTCCAGGCGGCAAGAGTCCAAAGCAGGTCACCGACAACTGCGCTGCTGCTGACTTACCGGCGCTTACTTCTGATGTGATGGAACGAGTGTCTCGCATTTACTCATCAGAGATTGGACCGTCAGTCCACGACCGCTGGTGAGGATTCGCTATTCCCAGGGTAGGGAGGCGCTGGTATGATGAGCGCTAACCATGACTGGCCTGGATCTGCGACCACTCTCGTTAGGAGAGATTCTTGATCGAACATTCAATCTCTATCGCAGGCATTTTCTGCTGTTCATCGGGATTGCTGCCATACCAAATCTGTTCCGACTGGCAATAGCGCTTGGAAGCCTTCGTCTTCTGCAGGGCTCCGTTGGCTCATCCGGCCCGTTCGGGTTAGCAGCCGCAATCTTCAGCCCCTCAATGATCCTCTTCAGCCTCTTGTCACTTTTAGTCACCATCTTTGTTTATCTGCTTACCCAAGGCGGCACTATTCACGCGGTTTCAGAACTTTACTTGGGCCGCAGTACTACGATTGCCGTTTCCCTGCGCAGTAGTTGGGCCATGATTGGCACGCTGTTCGGTGTCGCTCTTCTGAATGGCCTCGCTATCTTGGGGGCGACGCTTCTCTTTGTGATTCCAGGTATCTACGTTGCCTGCCGCTTACTGGTTTGCATCCCAACTGCCGTTATTGAGAAGCGAGGACCGGGCGAGTCAGTGTCTCGAAGCTGGAATCTGACAAAGGACTTTGCAAGCCGCGCCTTCGTGATCTATCTTGTGTACCTGGCAATTTCTTTTGGAGTCGGAGCGCTCATCGGTGGACCAGTTGGTCTCTTTATCGGTACGGCTCGCCGTGATCCATCTGCGCTCCAGGGCTTGCAGGCTGTTCTCCAAGTTGTTACCACCGGAGTGAACGTGTTACTTAGTCCGATCCTGCTGATTGCAACGTCCGTGTTTTATTACGATTTGCGCGTTCGGAAAGAAGCTTTCGACCTGCAATTTATGATGAACCCCCATGGTGATCACCTGCCGGGCGGCAACACACCGTTTAACTCGATCACGTCCTGAACGATCGGCATGAGTACAGTTTTCCGCATGGCACTCATCCTGTTGCTGGCAGGAGTCGAGATGCATGCGCAAGGGTATAGCGCAGTTACATACGACAGTCCGCAATCCCTGCGCCAGCAGCTTTTGCGGCTCTCAAGGTCGCTGCCATCCGGAAATTCTATGCCGCAAGCTGCCGCTTTGCCAACAGCTTGGCAGGTTAATACAGCGGAGGGCAGCTTCTCCATCTCCACGGAGCCTGTTCGGAATCGGCTTGGGCACGGAGACGTAGCGGGCGCTCGCAATTGGTTAACAGATTTGGCCGGCCAGATTGATTCATCCGGTCTCTCCAGGCGAGACAGCGCACGGGCGGCTTCCACACTCCATGCTATTCTGGCGCGCCGTGAGTTTGCAAAGAGGGCGCCACCATCCGCTTTCGAACGGCTCCAGCAGAAAATCGCCGAGTGGATCCGTTCCTGGCTTCAGCGGATGTTCGTTGGCTCCCTCAGCCATCCTTCTACCTGGAGGACCGCTTTCTGGATTGCGGTCGTAGCAGCCGTTGGGTTTCTTGGCTCTCTCGCGTATCGCCTCTGGAGCCGCCCACTTACGTACAGGAAAGACACGCAAGATAGAGCAAACGATCTGCCGCCCCAACGACTTTGGCAGGAGTGGATTGCGTCAGCCCGGCTCGCAGCCGAATGCGATGACTATCGGCGTGCTGTGCAATGTGCTTACTGGGCAGGCGTCGCTAAGCTCCAGGACAGTGGCAATCTTCCCAGCGGTCTCACACATACCCCGCGCGAATATCTGCGCCTTCTGTCGGCAGGTCACGGATACGATAGCCCAACGGCAACACGTGAACCACTCCGAGCCCTGACCGTATCGCTTGAACGCTTCTGGTATGGGCGTTCGGCGCCGACAAACTCCGACTACCGTGCGTGCCTGAAGTCTCTGGAGGTTCTCGGTTGCCAAGTGCCTTAGCGCCGGCTGATCGAAAGCTGCTCGCCGGTGCAGCCGGATTGGCGCTGATTCTTCTTGCTTTGAGTGTCGTGTTCGCTCCACCCGGTGAACAAGATTCGTCTGGGGTGCCGTCGTCTTATTCTTCCGGTTCCGGGGGAGCACGGGCGGCCTACCTGCTTCTCGAACAGATGAACGTGCCCGTAGAGCGCTGGGAAGAGTCGCCTTCCGCCCTGCCCTTAGAGGAGAGCGGAGCCGTGCTGATTCTCGCCGACCCAAATCTATACGCAACCGAAGAGGAACGGAAAAGCCTCACTAAGTTCGTCAACAGCGGTGGCCACGTTCTCTTTACTGGTTCCTCGGTCGGCGAATTCTTTTCCGAGGCTGCCGTTTCAGGTGAAGGGGCGGGCAGAAAGTGGGCAGAGTTTCCGGCGCTGCTGCCAGTCCGCTGGACACAGGGCGCCCGTACCGTCACCCTGGAGCCACGCTGTGTGTGGACCAAACTCGATGCTGGCCAGCTGGCTTTATACGGTCAAGCGCTTGCGCCTTCGGTAATCCATTGGAGTCTCGGGAAGGGTCAGGTAATCTGGTGGGCTTCGGCCACTCCTCTCACCAATGCCGGGATTGAGCAGACTGGGAACCTTCGCCTCTTTCTCAACTCGGTTCTGCCAGCCGCTAACGGGCGCGTGTATTGGGACGAGTACTTCCACGGCGAGCGCGCTTCGCTCTGGAGCTACGTGGAAAAAACTGCCATCAAATGGGGACTGGTGCAGCTTGGCGTACTCACCGGTTTCGTCCTCTTTGCCTTCAGCCGTCGCTGGGGTCCGATTGCCTCCCCTCGACCCATCTCTCGTCTTTCACCGCTCGAGTTTGTTGACACCCTCGGGGGCCTTTACCAACGGGCGGGCGCCACAGCCGTTCCCGTTCGCGTGTCCTACCGCAATTTAAGACTGAAACTGCTGGAGCGTCTGGGCCTGCAAGCTGATATCAGCGACCCGGAATTAGTGCGGAACGCGAGCGATCGCCTTTGGTTCGACGCGGCTGCCTTAGCTGGCACCTTGGACAAAGCTGGCCTTAACCAATCCGTAAACCTTCGTCCAGCTGAGGCGCTGGGCCTAGTGAAGGACTTAGAAAACATGGCAGACCGCTTGCGTACTCAGCAACATCCTGCGGAGAAGGACTAATTTTGGAACAGTTTTCTGCTTTAGCTGCGCATGTGCGCGGCGAGCTTGCAAAAGTGATCGTCGGGCAAACCGAAGTAGTAGATCAACTGCTGCTCGTATTGGTCTGCGGCGGTCATGCGGTCATCGAAGGCGTGCCCGGCTTAGCTAAGACGCTTACGGTCAAAACACTCGCCAAGGTGTGCGGCCTCAACTACCGGCGTGTTCAATGTACGCCCGACCTGATGCCGGCCGACATCACCGGCACGAACATTTTTAACTTGCAGGAAAGCACATTTCGCCTCAACAAGGGTCCGGTCTTTACCGATCTTCTGCTGGTGGATGAGATCAACCGCACTCCCCCGCGAACCCAGTCGGCACTGCTGGAAGCCATGGAGGAGCGACAAGTCACTATTGATGGCATTTCTTATCCGCTCCCAGAAGACTTCACGGTGCTAGCCACACAGAATACGATTGAATACGAAGGCACGTACCCGCTACCCGAAGCGCTACTCGACCGGTTCTTGCTGAAAATTCGCATCTCTTACCCATCGGCGGACGAAGAAGCATCAATCCTAACCCGCTTTCACGAAGGCTTCGACCCCCGGCGTTTGGATGCGGTGCAGACGCAGCCCTTTGAGCCCGGCCTACTAGCCGCTGCACGCCGAGAGGTTGAAAGTGTCCAAATCGAGCCGTCACTCTATCCTTATGTGGTGTCAATCATCCGGCGAACCCGTGACTGGCCGGCCATCTCGGTGGGCGCGAGTCCCCGGGCGGCCGTGGGCCTGCTATTTGCTTCCCGAGCCCTCGCGGCCATGGATGGTCGCGACTTTCTCTTACCGGACGATGTCAAGAGCGCTGCTGTTCCCGTGCTGCGCCACCGTTTGGTGTTGAAGCCCGAGACCGAACTGGAAGGGTTTAACAGCGATACGGTGATTGAACAGGTGCTTGCCTCAGTGGAAGTGCCGCACCTCCTGCGTGCCTCCAGTTAATGTTCCGCAGGCACAAGCATGACCTCTGCCCTTATTCCTGAGGGAGTGCAAGCACGGGCGCAAGCGCGAAAACGGCTGCCCTTTGGATTTACTAAGCGGTTCTGCGTTGCCCTCGCCCTTGGACTGCTTTGGACGATACCTGCCTGGGTTGTCCCGCAGTTTGCGGCAGCCATGTTTCTGTGGGATTTTGCCCTTCTCGTTCTGTGGTTTGTTGACTGGAAGCGTATGCCGAGCCCTGAGCACTTGTTGGTAGCTAGGCATTGGCCTGCGTCCCTCACCCTTGGCCATACGAGCTCCGTCGAAATACGGCTTCAAAACTCTTCGGGAACGGCGCTGACGATCGACATCATAGATCAGGTTCCGCTGAATTTGCGAGACG
>CALMAV010000355.1:6489-9155 GCA_937859895.1 uncultured Bryobacterales bacterium
AACCCGTGCTTCGCTCCGCCACTCTTGAGGCCAACGGCACAGGGGAAGTCTCGTACCCCGTTCTTTCCCGTGAACGTGGGAATGCGTCTATGGGTCAGCTATTTCTTCGCTACCGCAGCGCGCTCGGGCTCGCGGAACGCTGGGGCGCTGTGCCGCTCCAGCAGACTGTCTGTGTGTTGCCAACCGTTATGGCCGCAAAGGACCAGGCACTGTACCTGATTCAAAGCCGACAAGTGCAGTTGCAAATGCGGCAGCGCCGGCAGACGGGCATGGGCCGCGAGTTTGAGAGCTTGCGCGAGTACCGCGAGGGTGACGAGCTACGCGACGTCTCGTGGTCGGCTACGGCACGGCGGCGGCAACTGGTGAGCCGTGTCTACACAGCCGAGCGCAGCCAGACACTCTGGCTGTTACTCGATGCCGGCCGGCTTCTGGGCGCACGGGTTCAGGATGAGAAGTCTGGGCTGTCGATCTCCAAACTCGATTGCTCAGTGAATGCAGCGCTCGCATTAGCTCAAATTGCTACGCAGCACGGGGACCAGGTTGGCTTGTTTGTCTATGGCCGCTCGACGCAGCAAATGATTGCGCCGGGCCGTGGACCCTCCCACCTTCGCCGCCTGGTGGAAGTGCTGGCACAGGTGCGAACCGAAGCGCACGAAGCCCATCATAGCCGGGCAGTGCGCCTGCTCCTGCAACGCCAAACGCGCCGTGCTCTTACCGTTTGGATGACTGACTTTGCCGAAACCGCAGCGGTTCCTGATGTGATCGAGTATGCGGCTTACCTGGGCAAACGACATCTAGTACTGCTTGCTGCAATGGCTCAGCCCGACCTGGAGCGCCTCGCCCTGCAAATTCCGCAAACCGAGACAGCTATGTTTCGCCATGCTGCGGCACAAGAAGTGGTTGAGCGCCGCCAACTTCTGCTCCGCAACCTACGCCAGACCGGCGTTATGGCCATTGAGTTGGACCCTGCCCGCGTGACCGCTGCTCTAGTAAACCAATATCTGCAGATTAAAGATCGGAATCTACTCTAAGCTTTAGGTCGGCAATCAGCTTACCGAGGGTGTGGCACTCGCAGCATTGATGCCGAAAATTCGGAGTAGCTGTGAGCCTGAGTGCATCCATCCAAGTGACATGACAGATGACTCACGCTTGATCGTGGTGTCCAATCGGCTTCCCGTATCTTTATTTCGCGAGGGGGCTGACTGGAAAACGAAACGTAGTGCCGGCGGGTTAGCAACCGCGATGGACCCCATCCTGAAACAAGCGGGAGGGGTTTGGATTGGCTGGTCCGGCACCACCGGCGAAGTGCCTCCTGAAGCTTTGGCGCAGCTGCGGGAAGAGCAGTCCTGCATAGCTGTTGATCTGCCCGCCGACATCCTTGAGAAGTTTTACGAAGGCTATGCCAACCAGGCTCTGTGGCCTCTCTTTCACAGCTTTACTTCACGGCTGCAGTTTGACCCGGAGTGTTGGCAGGCGTATATCGAAGCGAATCGCCGCTTCTGCGCTGCTGTAGTCGAAGAGTTTCAGCCAGGAGATCGGATCTGGGTTCACGATTACCAACTAATGCTGCTGCCGAGTTTGCTTCGGGAGAAGCTTCCGAACGCAGCCATAGGATTCTTTCTGCACATTCCTTTTCCGGACTCGGATATCTTCGCGCTCTTGCCTCGCGGCGAGGAACTGCTGGCCGGGCTGCTTGGCGCCGACCTGATTGCTTTTCACACTCACCTGCATATGCAGCATTTCCGGCAATCGCTGCGGCGCTTAACCGGGCTTGAAAGTACGGTGGATCGGCTGGAGCTTCCCGGGCGTGAAATCCGCTTGGAAGCGTTGCCGATTGGCATTGCTCCCAAAGACTTTCTTGACTGCAGAGATCAACCTGAGACGCAGCAGCAATTGGAGAAGCTCCGGACGCAACATCGTGGGCGAAAGTTAATTGCTGCGGTGGACAGGCTCGATTACACCAAAGGAATTCCCCATCGACTGCAGACCTTTCGTCGTCTGTTGAGTAGTAATCCCGAATTGCTTGGCTCAGTGGTGCTGCTTCAAGTAGCGGTGCCCTCCCGGGAAAACATTGGGAGCTATCAGACGCTGCGCAGCGAAGTGCATGAACTGATTTCGGAGATCAACGGCGAGTTTGGAACGGCTGATTGGGTGCCGGTGGTATACATCCACCGCGGAATTTCACGGCCGGAATTGGTGGCCGCTTACGAAGCTGCAGACGTGGCTTGGGTAGCTCCACTGCGGGACGGAATGAATCTGGTCGCCAAAGAGTATGTCGCCTGCCATCCCGAAGGCCAGGGAGTCTTGGTACTCAGTTCCTTTGCCGGCGCAGCAGCGGAGATGGGCGAAGCGCTGTTAGTTAACCCGTTTGATGAAGAGCGAACTGCCGCCTCCGTCCTTCGCGCGCTCAATATGGGTGACGAAGAGAAACGAGACCGCATGCGGGGCTTGCATGAGCGAGTACTTCGCAATGACGTCTTTGTCTGGGGTGATCGCTTCCTTACATTGTTAAATGAAGCCGCGAAGAACCGTCGCGAGCATGCGCCTAAGACTTCGCCATCTTTGCCTGTCTCAGAGTTCGTCCGCGCGTACCAAGCCTCTAGACAACGGCTGCTGCTGCTGGACTACGACGGCACACTTGTCCCGCTGAATAGCCGGGCACAGGA
>CALMAV010000355.1:9165-14944 GCA_937859895.1 uncultured Bryobacterales bacterium
GCGTAGTCGTGGTCTCGGGCCGCCGCCGCTCTGATTTGGAGCGTTGGTTAGGTACAATTCCAAACCTGGGACTGGCGCCCGAACACAGTGCGGTCTGGCGTCTGCCCGGCAGCCAAACATGGCAGGGGGGCGAGGCAGACTCGGAGTGGAAAGAAAGTGTTAGGCCGATTCTGCGCCATTTTGTTGACCGGGTGCCGGGAAGTCTGATCGAAGAGAAAGAGTTCGCGCTTGTCTGGCATTACCGGTTGGTCGAAGCCGAGATCGGTGAGTGGCTGGCCGCTGAACTGGTAGCGATGCTCGATGGCATGTTGGCTGAGACCGAGTTGCGCGCTTACCGTGGCAAGAAGATTGTAGAAGTTAAACCTATCTGGGCGAACAAGGGCAGCGTGGTGAGTGAGTTGTTGCCTCAATACGGGAACGATGCGTTTGTACTGGGGATCGGCGACGATCGCACAGACGAGGACATGTTCGCCCAACTTCCTTCAAGCGCGTGGAGCGTGCACGTAGGAGGCGAGCCAACCCAAGCGCGTTACAGCGTACCCGATCCTCAACGGGTTATTGCATTGCTGGAACAGCTGACGACCGTTGGTGCGCTCAAGTGAGGATGGATGGAGCCGAGCGGACTTTTAAAAAGTGAAGCGGATTTGGAGCTCGATGCGCCGATTTGCCTGTAGCTGCCGGGGATAAACGGCGGCGCCACCACCAAAGTTGAACCCAGGCGCGAGACTACTAGCCTGCCCAAATTGAGCCGAACTCAGGTTTCCTTCCGGGACGCCGGCATTGAGATGATTGCTGATGTTAACGGCTTGGGCGGAGACCACGATCCTGTAGCGGCTATCGCCTCCGTTCGAGGAAGTATCTTTTCCGTTTTGCGCATCGCCAGAGGCTTCTCCGAAGCCAAAGGTTTTGCTCAGGCGAAAGCTGGCCGAGAAAAAGGCTGGCCCCTGTCCAAAGTTCCGGGCGATCAACGGTTGGCCAGGAGTTGGATTAAGCTGAAACGCGCCGTACCTTGTCACAATGACTCCGGGTTGGGTGGGGTCTGTGGCCAGAATCGGTCGTCCTGTGTACGGAATATCCGGATCCTGATACTGTCCTGTGATGATGTTGAACGGACGGCTTGAGGACACGACAATAAATGGACTGAGACGCAAGCCCCAGGGTGCGTCTAACGAGCCGGTCAAAGTGAAGTTGTGGCGGATGTCTTTGACCGAGCGCCCCAGTTCATATGCGAGACTGTTTGGGTCCGCAGCAGGGTTCGTGGTCCCATCCGTGTCGCTACCTGCTTTATTCAGAACATAGTCGGCTGTAAGATTCACGCGTTTACTAAGGTGATTACTAACTTCAACCTTCAACTGCCGCTGAGTAAGAGTGCCACTTGAATCGAAAGTAAGAAATCGAGGGTTACTCTGCTGAAAAGGCGTAATATCAATTAGGAGTAAGTCGCGATAGGTTCTCGCTTCGGTAAGTGTAAGTGAAATCCGCGTCTTAAAAGGCAGCTGCTGTTCCAAGCTCACAGTGTCCTGCAAAGTTGTTGGAGCTTTTACATTCGGTCCTATTTGCACCGTATCTGCCGGCAGTCTGGAAGCGAGGAGGCTTGCTGTAGGAGATACAACAGGAAACAGATCTAAGACGGCGGGATCTGAAACTGTGTTGTGCCAGTGGGCGCGCTGGGAGTGACGTGCTTGAAGCACTAATGAAGCGTCTAACCGGTCGTAAAACAGCCCGACTCCCCCACGCAGAACAGTATGTGGATCTTTCGAAGCCTTAAATGGCGACCAAGCAAACGAAACCCGCGGGCCCAAATTGAGTTTGTCGTTAAGGTTGGTTTGCCTCTCATATCGAAGGCCTATCCCCAGCAGAAAATTGGGCCGAAGATGCCAATCATCCTGAGCCGACGTCATACTGCCGCACATTGGCAAAAGGGTCGCCACTATCGAAAGTCAAGCTGCTGGCCCCGCCTCCCAAGGACCGGATGGTAGCGGGCGAGAGTCCTTGCTTCTCAAACAAGAGAGTCCGGCGATATCGCTCCAAGGCAGAGAGCGGAACCGTGGTAGCCGTACCTTGAGCATTGAGTGAGGGAGTGTTGTCGGCATTCAGTATGGGGCCAGAGCCTGCTAAAAATGAGAAAGTTCCGGCAAAGTTCTTAGTCAGAGTTTCTTCGTCTGTCTCGCCCCGAATCCGGATGCCTGCCCGCATAGAATGACGGCCCGAGACATTCGAGAAATTATTTTGCAGCTCCCACTGGTTCTGGCGCAACGCGTCCAAGGCTGAGGAAGAACTGCCGCTGGTAAAGGCTTGATCAACAGAAATGCCCGGGGTCAAACTATTCGCTCGGTAGTTTATGTTTGTTCGAAGGAACTGAAACTTAGTCACATCCACCATCTGCGATGTAAGTGTGGCGGTTTCGGAGACCTGCGTTGTTTGCTGCATGTTAGAGACTTTATAACCAGAGTCAGGCAGGGCGGAGCCACTTAGTCCCTCGTCCGGCAGCGAGTAACCCAGCGACGAGTAACGAACCATCAACGTGTTCGTTTTATTCAGCGTTAAATCCAACTGTGAACTCAATTGGAGACGCTTCTCGTAATCAGGTACATTCTCGACTAACGGTACGGGTAAAAGAGAGGGACTGAGGATCGTGGCATTAATCGCATTTTTAAAATTGATCCGGGTGCTCTCAGCCGATACAAAGAATGCGGCCTTTTTGCCAAGTGGTCCTCCGAAATTACCGCCGAAGAGTTTAGAGGGGTTGGCTGGCAACGGTCTGGTGAAAGGGTTCGTGCTATCCCACCAGCCTGCATCGAAGTTGAGGTAGCCCTCTCCGTGGACCTCTCGCCCTCCGGCCTTTGTCTCCGCCTCGATGCGATTAGTCGCTGGGCGGTCGTTCTCAGCCGAAAAGGGATTGTCGTTGATTCGGATCTCGCGAAGGTTCTCCTTGGGCGGCATCTGATTGTTGATGAATCCGTTTACAAATAGCTGCGGACCACTGGGCCCTAGCGCGGACGGACCTGCTAACGCTTGCACCGCAGCAGCAAAGTCTGTGGGGTCATCCGGCAGTCCAGACAAGCCAGCGCCTTGCAACTGAATGGTGCTGGCACTGCTCTCCGGCTCGATGCTAAGAGGTTTATCGCCGGACACCACCACGATTTCCTGCTTCACGGGAGCAAGCTCAAGCTTGAAGTCCTGCTGTATGTTGCCCGAGGCAGCAACTCTAAAAGATCGTATATCGTACGGCTGAAACCCTTTGGCTTGCACATGAACCGAGTACGCGCCCGGAGTTAAGTTGTGCAGAGAGTAAACGCCGACTTTGTTGGACCGGGATCTTCTCGGGGCTTGGCCGGGAACCTCAAATAGGATGGTGGCTCCGGCAATCGGCGCACCGGTCAAATGTTTAATCTGGCCCTGGACGGTAGCGCCTTGCCCTTGAGCGAACAACGAAGAACACGTGATTAGTGCAACTAAAAGTAGTAAGGCAGCCTGCTGGCGGACTAAGTTCCAAAGAAGCACAGGAATGGTCAGCGACGATTCAACGAAGCTTGCCAACAACGGTCGTATCATATGCCGGGCCCGTGATTTTACGAGCTTCATGCAAGGGTATGTAAGGAATGTTCAACAGTTACGGAAGGTGGATCGCTCTACAGCTTTAAGTGACGGAGTAACAAGAAGTCAGTAGTAGTCTAGCAAACAAATACCCTTTAATTACGCTAAGTCGCTACTTCTGCTTTGGTTAGTAGTATTACTTGGCTGGAAAGTATCTGGGGCAGCATAAGAGGACAGCCTGGCATTGCCTAACTTTGTTTCGGCCCAGTCGAAATGGCCGACAGGGAGCATGGTTTTACAGTAGAACTATGCTCCGGTATCATGTAGCGTTCTACCTGCCACGAATAGCCGGCGAGATGGTAGTCGCCGAAGCTCTCGACTTCCCAGGTGCGGTTACGCAAGGATTTGACTTGTCTGATGCAAGGCTAATGATTGCGAGCGCATTGGAAGACCTTGCACAAATACTTTTAGAGGAGGGTAAGCCGTTACCGGTGCCATCCAGCAGCTCAGATTCATCGGACGCTGACTTAATCGAATTAGTGCCACTTTCGGTTTATGCCGGGACTTAAATAAGATAGTTAACAGCTGTTAAATGAGTCAAGCGGGGATGAGAAGAGCTGAAGTGAGGGCAAAAGGCGAAGACAAGTGGGCGTATGCTGGTGATTCGGAATTTGCCAGTTTCTTTCACTACGAGCCATTTAAGGCCGAGTATCTGACAGATATATTGAAGAACCAACGGATTCATTGCTCCGATCCCAATAACTTCAATGACCCCTGGGATTGCAAACCATGGTTCGATATAAGTGATTTGAGTGATCCGGACAAGCATCGTAATGCAGCTGATTGGTTTATTGAAAACCAGCTCGAAGGACCTAAGGGTGACTCTGATGATCAGAGGTTGAGAACAGATCCGGCGCTGCTACGGGATCTTATTAGTAGTTTCTCGCAAAATTTCGTTCAGCATATTCGCAGCCGATGGGCGCTGTACTGCTTAACGCCTCATCCAGATTCAATCCTGATGTGGTCTCATTATGCCGAGAACCACAAGGGTATTTGCCTAGAATTTCGCAATGACAATCCCACGATTCAAAGCGCGAAGCAAGTCATCTACCGCTCTAAGTATCCGGTTTGGCTGATCAACGAATCAAAAGAAAAAAGTTTGGAGCTTTTACTTACTAAGTCTGAAGTTTGGAGCTACGAAAAAGAGTACCGCCTTATCTGCCCTATTTGGAATAGGTTGAAGATTGAGCACCCACTGATTGTAAGGGACGGTTATCTGGCTTTACCTACTGGGGCACTAAAGTCAATCATCGTAGGCGCAAACGGGTCCCACGACGCGGTCGCAGAAATTGTGAAGCAGTACGCGCCAGAAATGCCGATCAGGCGAGCAAGGCGTTCAGCCAATCAATTTGCGCTTTCCGTCACCCCGCCTTAGATTGCCTGCACTGTGCTTGCAACTTGATTTAACATGATCATCTTTGCTCGCACATCTCAGCATTCAAGAGACGAAGGGAAACACCAAGCACCAGCTCAGTGCGCCTATACGTTGCATATGTGAGATGTCGGAACCACATGGCATTAGAGTACTGATCTTGACCACTGGGGCAAGGACGCTACGTCAGCGGTGACCAAGATCTCCGAAGGCCCAGTCAGCTAATCAATACCGACTCGTCCGAACACCTGACGCTCGGCTTCATCAATGAAGGCATAGGCCGGGCTCATGATTTCGTTCGCTTGGGCATAATATCAGTTCCGTCGGCTATTGCTGCGATGCTTGTGCTCTATCGATGGGGAAGATACAGTCAGCGAGGGAGATCGTAGCTGGCAATTATGGCCGGGTAAGAGTTCGAGGGCAGGCATGCAGCCACTCTTGTTACACCGGCGACTTCGCCTGGAACAACAATCATGATAGGCACAGAGAGCAACCGGAGCCGACCCTGTGGCACAGATGCCTAGACGCGCTCAAACTGAGATCACGCAATGGCCGAGGTGCAGGATCGGCAGCAATTCGATCTCGGGCGCAAGCATGGTGGCAAGCAGCGCCTGGCGCAGCAATGAATGTTCTCGATGGCGCACTCAGTATCAGCGCGGGCCTGCCGATACAAGCGGCTACCTGGTTCTCCCCGCCATAGTGCACTAATCACTCCGCCGTCCAGCCGCCATCAATAACCAGACTCGTCCCAGTAACCAATGCCGAAGCAGACGTAGCAAGAAACAGAACAGCGCCCATCAAATCTTCCAC
>CALMAV010000356.1 GCA_937859895.1 uncultured Bryobacterales bacterium
GACCGGCACCGTTTACCAGCAAAAGCTGTCGGAGGGCAAGGAAGGATACACGTTTGGCCTTGCTGCCATCCTTGTGTTCCTCTTCCTGGGAGCGCTTTATGAAAGCTGGTCGATTCCGTTTGCTGTGATCCTGTCGGTGCCCCTGGGCATCTTCGGTGCGCTGCTTGGTGTGTTCTTGCGCAAGTTTTCGTATGACGTTTACACGCAGATCGGCATTGTCACGCTAATTGGATTGGCAGCTAAAAACGCCATCTTGATCGTCGAGTTTGCCAAGCTCCGGCGCGAAGAGGGAATGTCGATCAGGGACGCTGCGATGGAAGCGGCCAAACTGCGGCTTCGACCTATTCTGATGACCTCGTTCGCTTTTATCCTGGGCGTGTTGCCGCTTGTGATTGCGGTCGGGGCGGGCGCAGGTGCCCGCCGAGCTCTCGGCACCACGGTGTTCAGCGGGATGCTTGCGGCAACATTACTGGCAGTCTTCATCGTTCCTGTTCTGTATGTAGTGGTGAGCCGCATTGCCTCTCGTGGCACTAAAGCAGCTTCTGCCAAGACTCAAGCAGTGCCCATGGGAGAGCCAATTCCAGCGGGGAGTGGCGACTAATGCGCGGTACTATTGCGATTACTCTCGCCTTTGCCCTGCTCACCGGCTGCGCAATTGGGCCGAACTATCACCGGCCGGTCGTGAACGCGCCAGCGGTGTATCGGCAACCGGTTAAGGTTACCGAAGCACCTGACAAGGGTTCACTGGCAGATGTTGCATTCTCTCAGTTGTTTAACGATCCCGTTATTACCGATCTGGTGAAGACGGCGCTTCGTCAGAGCTATGACGTGCAGGCAGCGACTCAGCGCGTGCTGGAGTCGCGGGCACAACTTGGAATAACGCAGTCTCAGCTTTATCCGAATCTCACGGCATCGGGCGGGTTCAGTGCGCAACGGGGCTCCAGTATTGGCTCTACAACGTTCATTCCACCCGGTCTCAATCTAGCTTCCAGTTACACAAACGCCGGCATCAACGTCTCGTGGGAAATAGACATTTGGGGCCGAATACGCCGTCTTACCGAATCAGCGCGCGCCCAGTATCTGGCGCAGGAGGAAGCGCGTCATGCTGTGCTTGCGTCCCTGGTTGCTGATGTGATTACGACTTATCTCACTCTTCGCGAACTGGACCTGGAACTCGATATTAGCCGGAGGGAGCGGGAAATTGGAGAGAACGGCCTTCGCTTGACGAACCTGCGCAAAGAGCGGGGTGTTGTAACGGCTCTCGACGTTCGACAAGCGGAGCAGATTCTTTACGCAGCAACGGCCCAGATTGCCGCAACAGAACGTGCTCTTGCCGACACGGAAAATCAGCTCAACATACTGCTTGGCCAAAATCCAGGTGACATACCCCGAGGCAAACCGCTGATTGAACTGATTGATCCGGAGAAAGTTCCCGCCGGTTTGCCGTCGGCTTTGCTTGAACGCCGCCCTGACATCCGTCAGGCCGAGCAGGTGCTGAGTTCTAACAATTCGCAGATTGGTGCGGCACAGGCTCAGTTCTTTCCGCAAATCTCATTAACCGGCTTACTAGGGGTGCAGAGCCGTGTGTTGGGGGATCTGTTTTCAGGCCCAGCGCGCAACCAGAGTATTGCGCCTCTGGGAGTCCTGCCACTTTTCAATGCCGGCCAATTACGCAATAATGTCCGGCTTACTCGAGCGCAGCAGCTTGAGGCTGTGGCTAACTACCGCAGAACCATTCAAAATGCCTTTGGCGAAGTTTCGAGCGCACTATCTGACTATGAAAAGAACCGCGAACAACGAAATCAAGAGGAATTGCTTGTCAAAGCGCTGCGGGACACTGACCGCCTTTCGACTCTTCGTTATAAAGGTGGGCTGGATAGCTTTTTGCAGGTTCTAGACGCGCAACGTAACACGTTTTCCGGCGAGCTAACGCTAGCTCAACTTCGCAAGAATGAACTGCTGTCTATCGTGCAACTCTACCGGGCTCTTGGCGGTGGTTGGCAAAATCCATAGCTGGTAGCTCACCAGCTTATTTGAACCAGCGAAACTCCCTGCTCAGGCAGGGAGAACTGCACGGTAATCTTTCCCTCTTTGCTCCTTAGGTAACGCGGGGACTCCAGCAGTTGCAGCTCTCCCGCAGACTCTAAACGAGCAATCTGGTCTGGTGTCGGGGCTTGGGGCGAACCTTCTTGTTTCCAGGCTGTGTAAGAGTTGCTGTGGTGCTCATCAACACGGTAGTGGGTCAGCAAAGGTCGACTTGCGTCAGGTGGTAAGCCGGCCACGTCTAAATCTATCGACTGAGTTGACGCCGACTGCACCGCGTCCTCATAGTTCCAGACCATCACCGATACGCTTCTCTCGGTTCGAGTTGAGTAGCTACTTACTGTCGAGGCCTTCACGCCTTCCTGCAGGATTCGTTCGAGCGGCACTGTCCCCTCGCTTCTGGTTTGGATCTCTTGTCCACGCATCAATGCCTCCATGCGCAGGACATTCAGCACGGGTTGGTCAATCCCGTTGGTCGCCAAGGTTCGCAAGCCGGCGAAGTACGGCTGTTGTTCAAACTCAAACGCCCACGTTAAGAAGCCTTGAAGATTGACGTGCGCCTTTTCTGCCAACTGCCTAGCTGTGTTAATGGATTCTGCCATATAAACCGCATACGTTGTTCCGTTACGGTAGGCGTTCTGAGGTGATGAACATGCGGCACAGCCCTCGGGGTCTGACTCAGTTAAGATGATGGGCAAATCCTGAAACTTCGGGAACGATCGGACAATTCCAAATCCGTTCGAGATATCCCGCAGGTGTTTGGCCAAGCCCATCTTGAGTTGGCCGTCAACTATCTTTGGGCTGCCTTTTGCATGAAAGCTGATGAAGTCGAGTGGTGCGCCTGAGCCGCCCGTGACGGCATTCTTCCCGGTCGCACAATGCTGCAGGAACTGCTGGAGAAAGGCAGCTGCTTTCTCGTTGCCAGGCCCGGTGCTCGCCGGTCCTCCGACTTTCGCACCGGGCAATGCACGCCTGACTGCGTCAACTGTTACGTCGTAGAGCTTGTCATACTCTTCCGGCGTTCCATGCCAGTACGGTATGTCGGGCTCATTCCAAACTTCCCAGGACCAATTAGTGGCACGCTGCTTCCCGTATCGTTCCCCGACATGTCGAGTCCACTGGTATACGAGCTCGCCCCACTTGGCGTAGTCTTTGGGCGGATACGACCAGCCGGTGAATACGTCTTTCTCGACCGGGAACTTATGCCGGTAAGGCTCCGGATGGATGGAGAGCGCCTCCGGCATGAAGCCAATCTCCACCAGCGGCTCCGCGCCGGCATTCACGATCGCATCTAAGA
>CALMAV010000357.1:0-5301 GCA_937859895.1 uncultured Bryobacterales bacterium
GCACCCACCGGCCAATTCTTAACCGCATCCGAAAGCGAATCGTAAGGACTGACATCGGCGCCACCCACGCCCGTAGCTAAGCGGATTGTCTTTGCAGCAGCTACGTGATCGCGCGTAAAAGGAGAGGCCATCTGATTCGTTCCATTCCGCATGTACCCAATGGCAATCTCAGTGTTCTGCGGTAAAGCGGTAACAAAGTCTTTGAGAGTACTTATCTGAGTGTCAAAGCTGGTGCCGGACGAATCGTCAATCAAGAGCAGCAGCTGTACATTTTCTCCAGCCTTCGCCACATTGGTGACCCGGTTCTTCTCCTTGCCCATAGCGACTGTAATGTCGTTTGGTTCAATGGGTGGAATCTGCTTGCCCCGCTTAGGCTCTAAGGTAACCACCATACTGACGGATGTAGGCGGAAGAGACGATTGCCCCGCAACTGCATTGACCATTGGCGCAAGGCATAGTACACCTGCCACAACAATTCGACTCAGATTCATATATGACCAATACCGAGGGATAGAACTCGATTAGATGAAAGCCGCTGCCTTGGAGGTACGAAGAGAATGGCGGGTCTGACTCGTTTGATGTGCGACTCGCTCAAGAGAGGAGATCAGGTGCTCCTCCAGCTCTCTTGCCCTAACAGCAGCGGTATGAAATTCTAGAGTTCGCTTCCTCGCCTTTTCTCCTATCTGATGCTGCCGTTCCAAAGGCAGCTTCAGGCACTCCGTCACATCCTGCGAGGTTAGTACTGGCAGTATTTCTGAGCCGACGCGAAAAATGGAGCCAAGTCCAGGCCAGGTATCGGTAATGATCGGAATGCCGCAGGCTGCTGCTTCGAATAAACGCACGCTGGGCGAGTACCCGGACCGAACCATATCACGGCGGGTCAGGTTTAACGTGAAAGTCTGAGAGTTGTACCATTCCCGATGATCATTGGCAGGGAGATGATCGATTCTTCCCACGTTTTCCGGCCACTTTATGCTCTCGGGATATTGCGGCCCGGCTACGGCAAAACGTTTTTCCGGGTTTAAGTCGGCAACATCCAGGAGAAATTTCTGGAGCGCGGGTTGACGATCCTCAGCATAAGTGCCCAGATACCCTAGATCCCATTGCGATGGCCGCGGCTCTGGGAAGTACAGTGTTTGATCCACAGAACAGTACAAGGGTCGAGCACAGGGGGAGTGAAGTTGCTCCTCCAAATATGTCAGCGTTGGACCACCGGTAAAGGAAAGATAAAGGTTGTACTTACTAATGAGTGGCTGCGAGAGATACTCGCACTTACCGGCTCCCAGGCTGGTGAGAGTAACCGGGGTATCGATGTCGTAGAAGACCTTCAACCCAGCGGCTGATCTGGTAACCCATTCTCCAACGGCAATGCCGTCCGGGACATAAGACCCGACAACTACAAAGTCAGCCTCTGCGATAGTCTGCGCATACTCTTCACGCAACTGTTCAAGACTCTCATACAGACCAATTTGGCAGTAAGGCAGGTGGTCAAATTCGCGATTACCGGCATACCAGGGAACATCACGCTCTAAAAACGTAACGCGATGCCCAAGGCCGGCGAACTCCTTCAGCAGCGCCCGATACGTTGTGGCATGACCATTGCCCCAAGTTGAAGTTATAGTCAAACCGAGAAAGACGCCTTGCAACTGTGGATGGCTCAAACCGGTATCTCCTGACCGGCACGTACGCGTGCGATTGCTTCTTGCATGGCAGCATCGACCAAGACGCCACGCTGGGTATAGGTATGGTCCTGCAGAACCTTCGCACGAGCTGCTTCCCCTATCGAACGCGCACGCTCAGCGTTGACCGATTGAGCCAACTGTGAGACTTGTTCACCATTCTCTGCAACCAACACTTCGCGCCCGGGCTCGAGGAATGTTTCAATGCCTTCCCAAGCATCCGTTACAAGACAAGTACCTGAGCCGGCAGCTTCGAAGACGCGGGTTGCCGGAGAGAATCCATAACGCGCCATGCTTTCGCGGCTAATGTTCAGCACCAGGCGAGCTGAACAGTTGAAAGCGTTGTGATCGCGCGTGTAAACATGCCCAACATAGGCAACGTTTGCAGGCATTGCTTTGTCCGCCCACCCATTACCGCCAAGGACGAAACGCTTCTGCGGAGTGAGTGCGGCTGCTTGGAGGAAGAACTCTTCTACTCGTGCCTCGCGGTCTGGAAGGCGGTTGCCCAAGAACGAAATATCACCGCCAAAGCGCTCGTCGGAAGCCACTGGATAGTGAACGTCGGGATCAAAGGCGTTGTAGATGGCAACGCATTCGCGCGCGCCACGCAACTTGTACTCATCAGTCACGCGCTTGCCGCCGCCATAGGTAAGCACAAGGTCAAACAGCGGCAGGGCACGGTGAAACAGATCGTCCGGGTGACTTTCAATACGCTCCAGCGTTGCCGGCGCGTCGACATCCCAAAAGACCTTGCAGATCGGTTCACCAATGGAACTGATGCGGGCCTCCAGCACATCGTCCAGCACGCCAACACCGCTCGCCTTTACAACTACTTCACATTGGGCTGACCAGGCAAGATTGCGGTTGAGGGCATCCTCGTCGTGGGGATCGTATACGACGATGCTGGCCCACTCCGGGTCAGGGATGTCGCGATGCTGCTGCCGCCCGTAAGCATCCGGCTCGAAGAATGTAATCTCATAACCGCGCTGAGCCAGGGCACGCAAAACGCCGCGGTAGTAAGTGGCTGCGCCGTTCCAATAAGCAGAGACGAGACTGGAACCCCAAAAGGCAATTCTCACTGGCAGAGTCCACCGTAGATGCCGAGTAACTCATCCACGCGATGAGCGCACGTATGGCGTGCTCGAATCGTTTGGAGGCCACTTTCCCTCAGGCTCTGCCGGAGCGAACCATCGTTCTTCACATCATGCAAATAACCGCGCATCTGTTCTCCATCTTGAGCCATCAGGAAATCTTTGCCCACGCGGAAAAGCCCTTCACTATCGCTCCAAGGCGAGGAGATTAAGGGTATGCCACAAGCAAGTGCCTCAAATGGGCGAATGGTGGGGATGCCGGGCAACTGCTCCACGTACGGCCGACGCGGTACATGAATCGTCATCGTGTAGCAGGCAAAGACTTCCGGGACTTGATAGTTCGGCAGCCAGCCACCGTACTCGATACCGGCACTCTTCAGTTCGCTCAAGGCAGCGGGAGGGTAACGAACGCCGTGGACGCGCGCCCTTAGTCCAAGGCTTCTTACGGGGCTTAAAAAGTACTCGCGAAGCTCTTCCGTACGCTCCTCGTCGCCCCAATTTCCAATCCAAACCAAGTCGCCGGCCTTGGGGTCCGCGTTCTGACTGCGTGGGTAGAAGACTCGTGTATCGGCAGCTTCATGCCAGACGTGAACCTGTCGGCCCCAGCCTAAACGCTCATACGCGTCGCGCAAAGAAGCACCGTAAGCGAGCACGCCGTCGTAGTGGGCGAGATCGAAGCGCGAAAGTTCATGGGGCGCGGTAACAGCCCGATGGTGAGTGTCATGGAAGAGCAGCTTTAAGTGGTTGTTTCGCGAACGCCACAGCCCTGCTTGCGACACGATGTCCGGAGCGTTCCACTCATGCACAATCGCCAGGTCTACGCCGTCGAGCCATTCGTCCCACCGCAGATTGTCCGATTGGTAAAGAGTGCTGCGAAGCGCGGGAAACCGCTGCTCAAAGTCCTGGGTAGCTGAGGGACCACCGTCGGCTATAAGGTTGGCACGACTCCAGCTATCTTCAGGTTCGTAAACTTGCACGTGATGGCCCCGCGCTTGAAGTTCAGCAACAACACCACGCAGAAAATGAGCGTTGCCGTGATTCCAGTCAGAGAGCAGTGAATGATAAAACAGCGCAATTCGCAGGCTCATGCGGCCACTCTTCGGGCATTAAGAAGATCTGCATAGAAATGCCGATAGCCTTCGGCAAATGACGGCTGGTTGAATTGGAGAGACCGGGCATAAGCGGCAGTAGCTAAACGTTCACATTTCTCGTTGTCAACCGAGAGCCGATTGATTGCTGCAATCCATCCGTCCGGCTGATGCGGGTTGAGGAAGAGAGCCGCGCCATCCCAAAGTTCCCGTGCACTGGCAGTATCGGCCAGCAGCAAGCAGCAGCGTGCACGCGCCGCCTCCAGAATGGCAAGACCGAACGGTTCGTATAAGGCCGGGTGAGCGAATAGGCGTGCGCGATTCATCCAGCTCAACACTTCGTCGTGCGGTAACTGTCCGAGCGCACGCAAGTGTTCGGGTGCAGTGCCGGAAGTGTCTCCGGCCAGATAGACCGGCACGTTCGACTGGCTCGCAATCGCGCTAAGTAAACCTAAGTTCTTGGCTTTATCCCAGAGCCGTCCGGCAGCGAGAACAATTAGTTCCTTGGGCTGTTGGTCTGCCGTTTCAAGAGCAACTCCGTTGTGGATGACAGCAATCTTTCCCCGAGCAATGCCGTAGATCCCGGCGATCTCACCAGCCATGAAGGCAGATGGAGCAACGATTCGGTCACAAGCTTGGAGGCCCGCCTGAACACGCTGCTTATACAGACTCCACTCAGCAGGTGCCTCGCAGCCGTGCACCGCTCGCCACCACGACAGCACACACGAGTGCGCGACGATCAATGTCGGCAAATCCCAAGGCAACGCAGCGTGGACGTACCCATTCAGGTGAAGAATGTCAGGACGAAATTGGCGCACTAGCTTCTGAAGCCAGGTGCCCGCAGCATCTACATCAGGCCAAGGGTCAGCCATCCATTCAAGCGCGAAATCACTCTCAGCCAGCTCGACCGAAGCGGGCAGTTCAGGCCGTTGCGAGACTGACGGGCGCGGGCCCATGGTGGCAACTAATACAGAGGCGCCATCTTGCACCAATGCATGAGCCAACGACGCTGTGTATTGCCAAACGCCCCCGACTGCGTCAGCAGTCAGCATGATGCGCTTCAGCTGTCTGTTGCCTGCCACAACGTCAACGGCCGTGGCCTGCGATCTCCAGCTCAACCAAGGCCTGCGGCCGCTTCTCCTGTATGTCGCTGAACGAATCGAAGCCATTCAGATATGCGGCATGGGCTCGCTCCCAAGCATCATCGTCGGGAGCACCCCACATACGCGTGTACTCAGGCGAACCGGGATACGGGAACAGCGGCACGGGTTTATTGGCCCACACACCGTAGAGGTCCAGATTGTGACGCCAACTTTCCACGATATCCGCATCATCGCCTGTCATCGCCAGCAGGTTCGCTTGAACGAATGGCACCAAGCGCTTGGCATAAATCAGACGATCGGACAATTCGTCGGTGGTCATCTTGCACCTCTTGTCGAGAAG
>CALMAV010000357.1:5311-7801 GCA_937859895.1 uncultured Bryobacterales bacterium
GCTTTCCACTCCGGCTTCGATGGAGACGCAGCCTGCTTTTGCCAATGTTTCGAGTGCTTCTTCGCTCCACAGATCAATGCGCGTCTGTACGCCGAGTTTGACCTTCCGTTCGGCAATATTGCGAAGCAGAGGCAAGTCGGGTAGAAAGATCTCGTCAATAAAGTAGATGTATTCGACACCCTGAGCCAGTAAGCCGTCGAGCTCTTCCAGGATCACCGAGTGCGGGCGCTTGCGGTAGTTATTGCGGAAGTTGTCCTTCGCGCAAAAAGTGCAGTGATAAGGACAGCCACGCGAAGTCTCCATCTCGGCGCCTGGACCGGTTGGAGGACTATCGAAACGATGATGGTGGTGCGCGTGTCGTTTAACGTATTCGTCAGGCCAATGCAGCGCGGGCAATGCTTTCATGTCCGCGGCTTGGTTGGGGCCTCGTACAACAATGCGGTCGCCGTCGCGGAAGCAAAGGGAAGCGGCTTCCCTGCCATGCTTGGCCAGTGCGGGTAGAATCTCTTCACATTCGCCCAGCACTACGTAGTCTGCGTCGAGCTTCCTAAGAGTCGCACGCGGCGTAGTGGACCCGTGCGGTCCCACGATGACAATCTGCCCGGCAATACCAGACAGCGCTTGGCGTAGCTCCTGGGGCACTCGTAATTCGGGCGGAGCACAGCGCCAGAACAGATAGCTAGGCGCGGTCGTGATCACTGTGAAATCCGGCTGGAACGCACGAACGCCAGCAACGATGTCCGATTGTGTCAGGCCGTCCAGTTGACCGTCGATCAATACAACCTCGTGCCCGCTCCCTTCGAGCAAAGCCTTCGAGTAGCCAAACTCAAGCGGCAAATGCGGTTCACGACAGCCAAAATAAATAGAGCCCTCGAAGCTCCAAGGGGGGTTTACTAGAGCAAATCGCATCAGGCTACCTGCACCTCTGATTGAGCGACCAGCGCAGGGCGTTGCAAGTACCAGTCCCGCAGTGTGCGCAAGCCTTCCCCGATGCTGGTGTGGGGAGCCCAGCCAAGTCTGGCGCTGATTTTACTGGTATCGGCTACGTACCACTTCTGATCCGCCAAGCGTTCGGCGCTCCACTCAATATCGACAGGGTGACCCACGAGTTCACCGATGTCACGCAGCAGTTCCAGCAGGCTCGTGCTGTTGGCCGGTCCACCACCAAGGTTGAACGCTTCGCCTGCTGCCAGCGCCATATTGTCGAGAGCTTTGCGCATGGCCGAGACAAGATCACCAACGAAGAGCAGATCGCGGACTTGCCGACCGTCACCGAAGATAGTGACCGGTTCACGCTTCATAGCTTGTCGAATAAAGTGAGCAACCCAGCCCTGGTCTTCTGAGCCCAACTGATACGGCCCGTAGATGCAGCTCATGCGAAAGACGGTAGCCGGGATATGAAACGAGTGCGCATAGTCGAGCACGTATTGATCGGCACTCCCTTTTGAGCAACCGTAGGGGGAAAGAAACTCGAGCGGCTGGTCTTCACCGGCACCGTGCTCGGCAAGTTGTTTGCTTTGGGGCTCCCATCGTGAGCCGCGCTTTTGCAGGCCGATGGCGGCCAGCTTTCCATAGACTTTGTTGGTGGAAGTAAAGAGCACCGGGATTTGCGCCCCACTGCGTCGCACCGCCTCGAGCAACCGCATGGTGCCCAGGAGATTAGTCTCCAGATCCGCCATTGGATTAGCGAGGCTGGTAGTCACTGCCACCTGCGCTGCCAGATGGTAAACAACCTTTGCGCTTTCAACCGCCCGCTTCATATCTTCCGAAGACTGCACATCGGCTTGGGTGAAGCGTAAGTCTCGACCATAAGTAGCCTGAAGTTCCGAGATGTTCGACGCCACGCCGTCGCGGCTCAGGTTGTCGAAGATATGAACCGGCTGCCCTTCAGCCAAATAGCTGCGCGCAACATTGGTTCCCACGAAACCTGCGCCGCCTGTGATCAGTATGTCCCGCCGCTGATCTGCCACTTAGACCACCAGCCCGCGCGATACAAGTTCGGCACGCATTTCATGAAAGCGGTCATGCGCTGTTTGCTGGTCGAGCCACTCGGCTAAGCTGCGCATACCAGATTCGAGACTAACTCGGGGAGTGAAACCGAGAACCTGGCGGGCTTTACTAATATCGGGAAAGCAGTGGCGAATGTCACCAACACGATAGTCGCCGGTGATTTCAGGCTCCAGCTTCAGGCCCATTACTTTTGAGAGACGCCTTGCTACTTCCGAAACAGTTACGCTTTCGCCGCTGCCAACATTCAAAACAACGTCTTGTGCGCCGGGCACTTCCAAGGCGAGCCGACACGCCAAAGCGACATCGGACACGCTCACGAAGTCCCGCATCTGCTGGCCGTCCTCGAAGATGATGGGACGTTTGCCATTCAGCAGGCGAGAAGCAAATATGGCCAGTACGCCCGTATATGGGTTCGAGAGTGACTGGTACGGGCCGTAAGCGTTGAAGAAGCGAAGAGCAACCGTGGGAATGCCGTAAGCA
>CALMAV010000358.1 GCA_937859895.1 uncultured Bryobacterales bacterium
ATGACTGTGCAGCATCTGCTTCGCACCAGTCGGCCAGCAACTGTGTATCATGATCGCCCGGAAGAGTGGTTTCAACAGGCCGGTGATGGCGAGCGCGAAGCCTTGCGGAGCGTTCACGCCGAACTGCTGCTGCCGCTGCCGGGACGCGAGAAGCTGATGGGCCTAATGACGCTTGGCCCTAAGCTGTCCGAGCAGCCGTACACGCCGACCGACTTACGCGTGCTGCAATCGCTAGCCGCGCAAACAGGACTAGCGCTTGAGTTCAGCGAACTGGCCCTGTCTCTAGCCAAGGAAGCAGCGCATCGGGAGAGAAGCAATCGCGAGATTGAGATCGCTCGCGAGGTGCAGCAGCGGCTCTTTCCGCAAAAGCTGCCGCAGATAGCGGGGCTGGACTTTGCCGGTCGCTGTCGGGCGGCACTGGGCGTAGGCGGCGACTACTATGACCTGATCGAACTGGACAACGGCAAGCTAGGAATGGCCATTGGTGACGTGTCAGGCAAAGGAATCTCGGCAGCACTGCTGATGGCCGGCTTACGCGCGTCCCTTCGCGGTCTGATTCTAGATGGTTCGGGCGATCTTGCAAAGCTGATGGAGCGGATCAATCGCCTGGTGTACGAAGCTTCAGCCAGCAACCGGTACGCAACATTCTTCTTCGCCCTGCTCGATCCGGCCATCCGTGAGGTTCACTACGTGAATGCCGGGCACAATGCGCCGATGCTGGTGCGGGGCGGATCCGGCGAGGTGGAGCGCTTGGAAGCAGGTGGAACCGTAGTAGGCCTGATGCCTTCGGCTAGATACGAAGCGCAGTCAGTGACAATGGCTGGAGGCGACTTACTGCTGTTCTACACCGACGGCATCAGCGAAGCGATGAACCTCGAAGACGAAGAGTGGGGCGAAGAAGCCATGCTGGCCGCAGCGAAACGAGTACCGGGGGCACGGGCTGACGAAGTACTGCGCACTGTGTTCGAGGCTGCCGACCAATTCACAGGAGAAGCCCCGCAGCATGACGATATGACGCTAATGGTTGTGCGAGTGGAGACTTGACGGTACTGAACTGGGATGATTTACTGCAACCGTTTAACTAAAAGCTTTAACGGTAAGGTGGCGGTTGCCGAAGCTTCGTTTGAAGTGCCGACCGGGAGTATCTGTGCGCTGCTTGGCCCGAATGGAGCAGGCAAGTCAACCCTTGTAAAAATGCTCACCGGATTGCTGAAACCTTCCGGAGGAACAGCCCACATCGATGGAACATCCATCAACGAACGCGAACTGAAGAGGAACATCGGCGTGCTGCCAGAGAGTCTTGCCCTGTTCGATGGCCTGACAGTAGCCGAGCATCTGAAGCTAACCGGGGCAGTGTTTAAGTTGACTTCAGCTGAGATCCGTCTCCGCACCGATCAGCTCCTTCGGGTGCTCAAGCTGGAGGGTGGAAGGCATACATTCATCCATCAGTGCTCTTACGGGATGAAAAAGAAAACGGCTCTGGCAATGGCGCTTCTTCCTAATCCGAGAGCGTTATTTCTGGATGAACCGTTCGAAGGCATTGATCCAGTGACAGCGGAGACTATCCGACTTATGCTCCGAAAGATTGCTGGTCGAGGCGTAACTGTCCTACTGACGTCACACATCCTTTCGCTAGTTGATCGAGTGGCTGACCAGGTTATCGTCATTAACAAAGGCCGCATTGCTTTGGATGTAGCTACAGGCGATCTGCCTAAAGGACTCGAAGACACATACTTTGACATAGTCCAACAAGCTCCAGAGGAAGAACTAGGTTGGCTGGGCTTCAGAAAATCTTAGGTGTATTGAACGCAGTTGCGCTGCTGTCCTGGAGGAATGTTCGGTCCCTTCAGTCAATTGCCGGTCAGAACTTCTTCCTTGTTGTCGTCTTAGTGGCGCTAGGTCAGCCGGAAAGCGCCGAGTTTTTCGCAGTAGTTCTCGTTGTAGTCTTACTCTTCCCCCTTTCTGCCGATCCAATGGATGCAGTGCCGACAGAGCGGCAACTGGGGTGGCCGTTACTGCTTGGAGAGTGGATCGCTATTCGAGTTGGCGCTTTTGCTTTGACCCCAGCGGCGTGGCTCGCGCTGTTCATCTTGTCACGGGCGAGCTGGCAAGAAAGTGGCCTCGTGGTCGCATTCAGCGGATTCCTGCAGCTCATTACCTTCGTTACCAAGCGTTTTGCAAGTGGCTTGAGTACGGCTTGGATGCACTGGATTCCGGCACCACCTGGCGTATATGGTTCGATCATGCTTCTGCAATGGCGAAGCATGCTGCGCACGCTTGATCCCTATGTTGCGCTTGCTTTAATGACGTGTACGGAACTGTACAAGCTGTCGGGGAAGTCGCTCCATCCCGCAGCGCATCAGATTCTTTCCTTGCTAGTCGTTTTGGCTCTGAGTACAGAGATGCAAGTCCTGATGGGGATTGATGGTC
>CALMAV010000359.1:0-2288 GCA_937859895.1 uncultured Bryobacterales bacterium
CGTCAGACTTCATTCCATTCGCAACTTTCATGATTTCGTGATCGCGCCCCAGAGTGCGGCTAAAGCGCGTGCCCGGTGGTGAAGGCCTCTGCCATGAACCAGATGCAGATAGGCTGCAAACAGCTCCGCTCCGCGTGGATGCGGCGGCTCCAAATGGCGAAGCCTTCCCGCTCTCTGCACCGCAATGGTTTTAGATACCGTCATCTCGAGCAATCCCTCTGGACCACGGCTCTTGCCAAACCCACTGTGTCCGCGCCCTCCAAAGGAGATACGAGGGTCTGCCGTCGGTACGATCATGTCATTGACCACCACGATGCCTGCTGATACTTGACGGGCAAACGCCTCGGCGTGCTTCCGTTCACCGAAGACCGTCGCACCCAATGCGTACGGGCACGCGCCAGCTAACGTCAACGCGGAATCGTCGTCCGATACTGTGGCCAGGCTGAGCAGCGGCGCAGGAACATCCGTCCGCATACACAGCATCTCAGGCGTTGCCTCATCGATGCAGACTGGTCGTAGCAATCCGCTTGCGTCGTAGTCAGGAGTTAACAGATTCGCGTGATGCTCGAGAGCATTCGCAACCAGACTGCCGACCAGGTCCAGCACCCGGTTAGGGACTGAGATAGCTTCGGCTGTTTCTAGACGTTCCAACAGCTGCCCCTTGAAACTCGCTGCAATATCTCGATGGAGAAATACCCGGCGCGGGGCAATGCAGGTGCCGCTTCCGTTCAGCCGCAGGCCAAACACGAGCGCATCCACTGCACGTCCAATATTGGCGTCCGACAGCACGAATGCTGCGTCACAACCAGAGAGCTCAACGGTTGGAGGCGTCAGGGTCTCGGCCGCCTTCCGAAGAACGGCTTTGCCCGAAGCTCCCGAACCGGTGAGCACCACTTTGTCTACCCCTATATCGAGGTACTTTTGGGCAGCTTCAGGGCTCTCATCGGTGACCGTCAACAAGCCCTCCGGCAAGCCTGCGCACTTCAGCAAGGCCGCAGTAGCATGGGCAATGGTCGCGCCACCGACTCCCGGTTTCCAGATAACCGCATTACCCGCGGCCAGAGCTTGCACCGTCTGAACGCCCGGCAAGAACAGCGGGTAATTAGCCGGCCCGATTACTAAAACAACACCCCAGGGATCGCGCTGCACTTCCAGTTCAACGCCTCGCAACCAAGCGGGACGATCTGCTTTGTTCACTCGCAAGGGACGCAGCAGGGTCGGAGCTCGTCGTTCAAGATATCGTACGGCTTCGGCTAGCGGTAGTACTTCCGCAGTCAAAGTATCAGGAAGAGTGCGCGTTAGATGTGGACTCACCAGTTTCGCAAGAGAACTGCCTTCGGTCGCCAGCAAGTTTCGAAATCGGCGCAGAACACCCAGCCGTTGTGCAATCCGCAAATGCGACCACGCTCGCTGCCCCTGCCGAACAGCCTGCAATCCCAGTGAATCGGAAAGGCTCTCGCTAGCCGACTGAACCGATACTTCCTCGGTCAGCGCTCCGGGCACGCTAAGCAACCCCGGCCACAACTGCTGCCGACAACCCCTGAGACCAAGGCACCCGCATGCCTAGATCCTCAAGCAGCAGTCGCGCACTAATACGGGCAGATTCGAAGATGACCGGCAAACCGCTCCCCGGATGAGTGCTGCCACCCACCAGGTAAACCGAATCCAACTCTTCGAAGCGGTTGCGCGGGCGTAGATGCAGCATTTGCGACCAGCTATGAGCCAAACCAAATACTGAGCCGCGGTGCGTCTCAAACTCGGTATCCCACTGGTCTGGCGTCAAGATCCGCTCGTACTCGATGCGCGACTCCAGGTCCGGCATGCCCAGGGTCTTCAGCTTGTCAAGAACAACCTGCCGATAGCGCAGCCGTTCCTTTGCCCAGTCGATCCGCGTATCACTCTGATGCGTTACCGGAACCAGCACGTAGATCGTGCTCTTTCCTCCAGGCGCCAGGGTCCGATCGGTTACACAGGCATTCTGGATGTAAATGGACGGATCGTCGGAAAGTACATGCCGGTGCGCGATATCTTCCATGTTCTGCATGTAATCTTTGGCTACATACACGGTATGATGCGACACGTTTTCGAATCTGCCACGTACGCCCAGATACATCATAAAGGCCGAGCACGACATGCGCTTCTTATCCAGGCGGTCATCTGTCCAGCGTTTTCGTAGTCCGTCGGGCACCATGCGAGACATCGCACGCGCGAAATCAGCATTGATCACAACAGCATCCGCCCGGTACTCGCCGGATTTGGTCCGAGCACCGATTGCTTTGCGCCCTTCA
>CALMAV010000359.1:2298-4966 GCA_937859895.1 uncultured Bryobacterales bacterium
GAATCTCCTCGACGGGTTCGCCCACGTGAATATCCGCCCCTAGTTGGGTAGCTATGCGTGCCAGCGCTTCGGTGACAGCGCCGCATCCTCCAACCGGGTGATAAACTCCGTACTCATATTCAAGGAACGACAAAATGCTGAAAAGGCCCGGGCAATCGAAGGGCGACATGCCCAGATACTTAGACTGGAATGAAAAGGCGAGGCGAACCCGCTCGTCACTAAAATACTGCTTCAGCTCAGTATCGAGAGATCGCCAAGGCTTGAGAACTGGGAGCAACTGCAAAAGCTTAGGCGTAATCGTATTCCGCCAGCTATCAAACGATGTCTCCAAGAACGGCTTGAACTTACTCAGCTTATGGCGATTATCATCCAGGAATCGTCGCATATTGCCGGCATCCAGCGGGCAAACATTGCGAATCTCGCGCTCCATACGCGGCACGTTAGGAGTAGCCAGTATTTCGCCGCCCTTGCCAAACACGAGCCGGTAATGCGGGTCGAGCCTGACAAGGTCCAACTCACTCCAGAGATCATAACCAACGCTCTGAAGAATGCCTTCTAGCACCTGGGGATAATGGAAAAATGTTGGTCCGTGATCAAACCGGAAACCATCAGCCTGAAAGGTCGAAGTTCTACCACCAACATGGGGTAGCCGTTCAAGTACCGTCACCCTTAACCCGGCTTTCACCAGAAGTGCAGCGGCTGTTAGCCCACCTGGTCCAGCACCAATGATGAGCGCGTGACGAGCCAATGACAATCCCCCTTGCCGTTGAAAGCTTTAGCTTTACTGAAAGTTAGATTGTGACATCAAGGCGGTAGATTTACGGATTTCACAGCTTTTGCGAATGCTAGGCGGACTATAACTTCCTACCGCGAGGCTCTGAGGTGAGAAGCCTGACAAGCTTCTGAGCAGTAGAAGTACGTGCTTGTTCCTGCTTGCCTTCGGAAAGGAGTTGTCGCGGCCACGTAGGTCCCGCAAACTGGATCTTTATGCAAAACACCTGCTGTCCGTGTGTCGCTGGACTGCTGCTTCGCTGAGGCATCCGAGCCAGCGGCATCTCTGGCAGCGCTGCCAATTCCTTTGATTACACTAGTCAGGACAGCACGGGCCACCATAGCAACCAGAATCGTTATTAATACCTCTAGGACAGCTCGAAACATGAACGTTAAAAGAGAAAAGGCGCCTCAACCGGGCGCCTTTCTTTAGCCTAAACTACTGTGATCCTAAACTGCTACTTGCCTTTTTTCTTAACTGCTGGGTTCGTGATCTTCGTTTGAACCTGCTCGCCTAAGGCCTGTAGCATGGCGGACGCTTCCTGGGCGTGCGCGCCTGAGGGCTGCAACTCCAAGTATTTTTTGAGAGCCGGTGCTGTATCTGGAGGATAGGTCTGCTGACCGGTCTTGGGATCAACTGACCCCTTCATCATAGAAGTACTACCAAGCTGGTACCAAGCTTCGGCATAGTTAGGGTCGGCATCAGTTGCTTTCTTAAAGTACTCAGAGGCCTTGTCCGCCGAACCGGAATTTACCAGGTTGGCTCCCATATTGAAATATGCCTTTGAAGCCATTTGTGGATTTAACTGCGCAGCTTTCTGCAAGTTTTCAGTAGCTTCCGGCATCTTTCTCTCGGCGCCGTAGATGTTCCCTAACTGGTTATAAACAGCGGCATCATCGGGCTTAATGGCGAGCGACTTTTTGTAGGCATCAATCGCCTGATCGTATGACTTAGTCTTCTCGTCGCCGGTCTGAGTCGCGGCTAAACCTGAATACGCCTCGCCAAGGTCATTCCAAACTGCTTGCTGGCTAGCATCCAGTTGGCCTGCCTTATTCAGGTTGTCTACAGCCGTCTGATAAAGCGGCGCCTGCTTAGTCTTATCCGGTTCCGCCTTAGCCTGTTTCAACGAGTTATCGCCAGCAGTGAAGGCGTCATTCAAAGCACTGTTCTTCTTCATCTGCTCGGCCCGTTCCTTCAACTGCGCTTCGTACTGAGCCTTTTGCTCTTTACTCATGCCACGCGCTTGGTCGTCCGTCACCTGACCCGAAGAATTTGCCTGCTGCGCTGCAGCTTGTGCTTGCTGGGCTTTACGCAAATCGAAGTTCACCGTCGTAGTGTCGCCAAACTTGGATTTAACACCAGTGATTCTGTCAGCCATCTTGCCGTCTACTTCACAAGTGATGTCAAACGTTCCAAGCGGTAATCCTGTGTAGAGCCAGTGCCCCTTCTTGTCGGACTTCACTTGGTAGTGGCCTTTAATATCGGTCCGCTCCAGCTTGACCATTGCGCCTTTTAGAGGTTGGCCGCTTGGGTCAGTTACATCGCCTTCCATTGTTGTCGTCTGGGCCCAGGCTGAACAAGCAGCCACCAGCCCAATACATGTAATAAGGATTGAAGGTCGCAACCGGGCGAGCATTTTCTATAGTTCCTCCAGCGAATTCGCTCTAGGATACTACATTGTCACCCGGTCGACATGCCTCAGGACAGAGGCAAACGCAGGCCCATCTCTGACGGCCACAGCCTCTGCAGATCAGTAAGCCAGCTAATAATCGGTAGTAGTCCGTACTGCCGCAACTCTGTTCCCCTACTGTGCATCCATCAAGGTAGTTAGGCAAAGATGGAAAAGGGTGGTGCAATCGTGTTTCGGGGACTAAACTGGCTGATGCTAGCCGGGAT
>CALMAV010000360.1 GCA_937859895.1 uncultured Bryobacterales bacterium
GCTTATGTTCCTGTTTAGCGTCGGTATGCCGAACCGTTTGAACGGACTTAGCAATTCCGAGCGCGCGAAGAAGCCGAATCTGCAACCAGGACGGATCAAACTCATACCAACGCAACCCATGTCTGGCAGAAGTAGGATGAGCATGATGATTGTTGTGCCAGCCTTCGCCAAATGTAAGCAGCGCGACCCACCAATTATTGCGCGAATCGTCACGAGTATTGAACCGGCGCGAACCCCACATGTGAGTCGCCGAGTTGACAAGCCAAGTGCTGTGAAGCCCGACCACAACTCGCAGGCAAAAGCCCCAGAGCATCATTGAGAAACCGCCGATTGCCCAGAGACCAACTCCGAGAACGACATTAGGTACCCAGTGATAGCTATTCAGCAGAACATAAAACTTGTGTTTGGCAAGATCAGGCGCATACTTCGACATCATTTTAGTGTCATTGTGTTTGGCTTCGCCTAACAGAATCCAGCCAACATGCGACCACCAAGCCCCATCACGTGGCGTATGCGGATCGCCTTCCTTATCGGAACATTGATGATGCAAGCGATGCGTGGCGACCCAAAAAATAGGTCCACCCTCAAGAGTAAGAGCTCCACATACGGCAAAGAAATATTCGAGGAATTGTGGAATTTTATACGACCGATGAGTATGCAATCGGTGATAGCCCAAGCTGATACCGAGATCAATAGTCACCCAGTAAAGAAACACCGCCACAGCCAGGTTCAGCCAGCTGAAAGTGAAAAGCGCCGCTATAGCGCCTATGTGAAGTAGTACTAAAACAACTGTAGTGCTTGTATTTAACTTCTGATCTCGGTTAATCGCCGTAGCTTCTGTAATCACTCATTTCCCCCGGGTCCATTAATTCGCAATCGCAATCCCGTCAAGTCAACATCGGAACCCAGACGGCTGATTTCTTCTTTGATCTCTTCAATCTCGGAAGTCATCTCGTCATCTTCGGAGGCAATTTCCACTCCGCTTTCCTTGTTTTCCTTGGTTTGTAGACGCTTTGCGAACTTCTCCTGCTGCTTTTCTTTTCTTTGTTGTTCTTTCAGACGTTTGTTAAATGTCTGGCGGCCACGACTAGCCATTGCCCCTCCTCCTACATCTCCAGTTATAGAGATGCACTTACCGTTAAAAAAGGCCCGAAGTCCGGCGGGCACGAGACCCAGCGAACTTCGCGCCTTGATGTTAAAACATTGATAGTCGAAGGCTTCCGAAGAAGCAACCTATTAGTACTACCAGCGGGATCCGCGACCGCGGCCGCCACCACCGCCACCGCCGTTGCCACCCCGACCACCACCACCGCCACCGCCACCCGGACGGCCGCCGTATCCGCCGCCACCACCGCCCTGCGGCTTAGGACGTGCTTCGTTCACGTTCATGGCCCGGCCATTCAGCTCGGCTCCATTCAACTGTGAGATTGCGGTTTCGGCATCACGCCGTTCAGTCATTTCCACAAAGGCAAACCCACGTGGCTGGCCGGTATCACGGTCAGTCACGATATTGACGCGCTCCACATTTCCATACTGTGAGAAAGCGGCGACCAGTTCGTCCTGTGTGGTTTGGAAACTAAGGTTCCCGACAAATATATTAGTCATTCGTATTTCCGTTCAAAAGGTGAGATTCGTCTCTGTCGGACTGCTCTAGAAGCCAAACCGGAAGACTGGTAAGGAAGGAAGGACGGCCAGAAGTACCCAAAATGAGGTCGTTGCAAAGACAGTACTACTGTAACAGATACGGAGAAAGAGTGGAGATAGGGACTCTAGGGTAACAAGCCTGCCCGTACTATTGCGCCCCGAAGATGTCGCAGTTTAGGATTGGCTATGCAGGGCCCGCAGTGATAGGCCATGCGCAACGGAGATAAACTCCCCGCCACCCTGAATCTTATCGGCTCCAAAGCGCTTTTCGAAGATAGATCGGACAGCGGGGACCAGCGAACTGCCGCCAGTAAGGAACACTCTGTCGATCTCTTCCCCACGAACGCCGGTTTTGCTGAGCAGCCTCTCGACATGGATTGAGATATCACTGAGCTCCTCTGCGATCCAGGACTCAAAATCTGCCCGGGTTACCTCAATGTCCAGGTCAACATCGCCATCCGTGAATCGGAAGACGCTGCGCTCGGCATGAGACAGGGTTACCTTAACCCTTTGCACAGCTCGGTGCAACTGATAACCGAGATCGTGCTGGATTAAGTAGAGAAGCGCCGTAATCTTTTCGGGCTCGAGCGACTGGCGGGCAACGCTTTCGAGCATGTTCAGAGTCTCACGCGATCGTAGGAGAGACAAGTGATGCCAGCGCTCCAATTTGTAGTAGACCCAGTTCGGCACAGGCAGTCGTTTGCCGTTCGAATCGAGATAGGTACCCGCACCTAGAGCTGGAGAGACCAGATGGCGGATGATCTTGGCGTCAAACGAATCACCTGCTAGCGCCAGTCCCTCATTTCCCAAGACGTTGCGGGTTTGACCATTCGCCTGGCGATAGTCCGGCCCAACACGAAGAAGAGAGAAGTCACTGGTACCACCGCCGAAGTCGCCTATGAGAATTAGTTCGTTGTGGTCCAGGCGCGCTTCATAGTAAAAAGCAGCTGCAACGGGTTCCATCTCGAAAGACACTTCCTCGAAACCGGCACGGTGCAACGCCGCTTCGAGTCGCCCCACTGCATACTGGTCGTCCTCGTCAGAATCGGCGCCAACGAATCGAACAGGCCGACCTACCGTGGCATGCGTAACGGGAACTCCAAATTGAGTTTCGACAGAGGCCCGGATATCGCGCATGATGTTGGCCAACAGATCCTCCAACTGGAAGCGACGCCCGAAGATCTCGGTTGTTTGGAGGCTACGGCTGGTGAGAAAGGATTTCAGTGATTGGATCAGGCGGCCTTTGTCGTCAGCCTGCAGATAGTGATCGATTCCGACTGGACCGCTCCAGGACTTGATTACATTGCGCGAACCTTCTCGAAGCCGTTCAAGGTACAGCAGCGAGCGAAACGATTCAGTAACGCCTCCGCTATACGGAAAGCGAGCCAGGTGAACGGCATCGGCAGCAGTTGCGACCGCAACGGAACTGTTAGTGGTGCCAAAGTCAAAGCCCACCGACAGGGGACCGGTGAGGCTCATGAAGCCGTACGATAGAACGAGCGCGAGAAGGTCATCCCCTCCACCTTACAATCTAAAAGCGGGCTAGTTGAGCACCTGGAGTTCTGCCCGCTCCCCTTTTGATTCATCAAGAGCGCTTGTTTGTTGCCCAGTCGATTTGAGGAAGGGCAAAGTCAAGTAGAAGGTACTGCCAACGCCAACTTCGCTGTCCAGTCCTATGCGGCCACCTAGAAGCGCCCCAAGCTGCCGGCATATGGAGAGGCCCAGGCCCGTTCCCCCGAATCGCCTGGTGAATGAGTTGTCTACCTGGTGAAATGGCAAGAAGATCTCCTCGTGTTTTTCGGACGGTATGCCGACGCCGGTATCCTGAACTGCAAATTGCAGCGAGATCCGGTCAGCCGACTCGCTACACACTCGGACCTGGAGGGAAACGTAGCCTTTGTCAGTGAACTTGATTGCGTTGTTCACAAGATTAGTCAGGATTTGACGGAGCCGTAATGAATCGTTGACCAGAGATTGGGGAATAGCCGGATCAACGGTCCAATCGAGCTTCAGACCTTTCTCTCTCGCCCGATAGTTGAGTGGTTTCAGTGTCTCAGCAATCAAACTTCTGAGCTCAAAAGAAACCGGATAACTCTCCAGCTTGCGGGCTTCTCCTTTGGAGAAGTCCAGAATGTCATTGATAATCACGAGCAGTGACTCGGCTGAAGTTTGAACAGTCTCCAGATACTCCTGCTGCTCTCCGGTCAGCGCCGAGTTCAGGGCTAGATACGTCATCCCCAGAATGCCGTTCATCGGCGTCCTGAGTTCGTGGCTTACGTTGGCTAAGAAGTCACTCTTGGCACAGCTAGCCGCTTCCGCAGCCTCCTTCGCCTCGCGCAACTCTGCGGTGCGTTCATCAACAAGCCGTTGCAAGTTCTCCTGGTAGGAGCGAAGCTCCGCCTGCGCCTTTCTTCGCATGGAAATATCGATAAAGGTGACCACTGCTCCAATCACCGAAGAACCCCGGTGGACGGGATAGGACCAGTATTCGACCGGAAAGCAAGTGTTGTCTTTGCGCCAGAGCACTTCATCATCCCTATGCATCTGTTCGCCATTAATGAAAGCGCGGTAAATGCAGCAGTCCGCTAATGGCAACGGGGTGAGGTCTTCCCTCGTATGGTGGCAACGATCATGCATGCTGCATCCGAGTAAATCTTCTTCACTCTCGTAGCCAAGCAACTGGACGCAGGCGCGGTTTGCGAACGTACAATTTCCCTCCAGATCGATCCCGTAGATGCCTTCTGCAGTAGAGGCGAGCAGTAATCCAACTTGATCCTCCTGCTGCGACAACTTCTCACGCATTCTCTTACGCTCAGTTACATCGCGAAAGAACATTGCCACCACCGGCTTGCCATCTTCCGAGTACTGCGAAATGGCCAGTTCAGTTATGAGATCCTTGCGGATGGCTATCTCTACCGTATTG
>CALMAV010000361.1 GCA_937859895.1 uncultured Bryobacterales bacterium
CCCCTTACAACACGATCAACTACTACGAGCAGGTGCAGAAAAAGATGGGCACAGCGCAAGCCGGGCAGTTCATGCGCTTGTACATGGTGCCTGGGATGGAGCATTGTTACGGAGGTCCGGGGCCGAGCGCGCTGGGGCAAAGCGGATTGCAGACAACCAAAGGTCCTAAGTACGGAATCTACGATGCCTTGGAGCAATGGGTGGAAGAGGCTCACGCGCCCGGTGAAATTATCGCGACCAAATACGCCGGTGATAACCCAAGCGCGAAGGTTGTTATGACGCGGCCGGTGTGCGCTTATCCGGTTGTGGCTAAGTACAAAGGCTCTGGTGATCCGAACGATGCTGCGAACTTCTTCTGTCCCACGCCGAGATAGCGGGCTACCGACGTGGCTTAAGTTCTGCGAAGGCCGTCCGCACTTCAGCTCGAACCGGTGTGGGCTTACCTGTCTGTCGGTTCACTGGACACCAGAGCGTTCGCGCCTTGACCAGGACTTCACGATCCGCTGCTCGTAGGATCTCGGTGTGACGTTCAAACTTCAGGAGGCTCGCCGAACCCACCCCAGTGATTCCAATAAGTTCATCTTGCAGTAAGGCTGGACGTTTGTAGTCGATCTCATGCCGGAGCACAACCCACAGCAACGCAGCCTCATCTTCCGGTGCAGCCACTACCTGCCAATGGGCGACAGCGATCTCTTGAATCCAGCGCACGTAGACCACATTGTTCACATGCCCGAGGAAATCGATGTCAGTCGGTGTCACCGTAATTGGGTGTTGGAAGGGCTGAGGCAAGCTCACTTCCGTAGCTTGCCTGAACTCGACGTTGTGTTCACTTTTGCAAGCTGGACATCATAGCCATCATAATGTTCTCAGACACGCCGGCAGCTTTCATCCGCCAGAGATCGTCAGTCCCTAATTCATACATACCCGGCGACGACTGAATCTTGGCTAGTATCATCTGCTCGCTGAACCCTGCTTTCATCAGTTTCAAGATGTCGGCGTCGTGCAGAGGAGTGGATCTGTTGGACCGATCTCCCGTTTCAGTTACCGGAACAACGGGAAGGTTAGCGTTGGTGGGCGAGACTAACGGTGTGCTCGCAGTCCCTGGAATTCTTTCTTGCCGAACGATGTCCAACTTGCACTCTTTGCCGTCTGCATCAAGAATGAAAAGTTTACCTTTTTCTGGTGCGTATTGAATGGAATCACCCACCACCATGCGGCAACCATGCTTTCGGTTAGCAACCGCTCTATCTAGAATTCCGCGGGTAGGTAATCCAACAGCTTTCAACGTCAAGTCATCCACCACGTACTGATAGTGCTCACCCTGTATGATGATTTGCTTGTCCCACGTTTGGGATGCAAAGGCAAAACCCGTCGCAAGCACGTCGCGGTTAACTGTCGTATCTAGGACCTTGCCGGTCGACCAGGTATGGCTTCCTCCGAATGCGACCGAAAAAGGTACGACAACCACTAAAGTTTGCCGGAGTGAAGGGAACAATAGTCCTTTAGCAGTTAAGGTCATCGAGTAAACGAATCTGAAGATGGACATAGACAAGTTACTGATCGACACTAAGGGCGGTAGAGTTTAGCGCTCGGGTTGAAATTAAGCGAAACTCGCCTCTTGCTTTTAGAGCTCAGACGGAGTGTAATTCTAAAGTTCCTCGACAGCTTGCCATGCACACGGCTAAGCACAGAGCAGGATCTCCTGGAGAGAGTGACTGCAGGCGCAATTCCGCCCGGGGCTCCGCTCGTAGAGCTATCTGCTGTTTTGTTTCGGCGTTGAACAGGCTAATTGCTCCGTCGAGGGACTTGGACACAACTTCTTCTGTCTCTCGGCAAGTTGAGCAGCGGCTTCAGCCACCAATTCTTGGCTAGAGCCTGCGTAACCATTTCGCAATACACTCGATTTGAGGAGCGGCCAAACTGGATGCGTGATAATGCGCTCAACTTGCACGTGACCTGTGGTGTTCCAAAGCCCTTGCGAAACTGCTCGACATGGGTCAACTCCTCACGAAGCACTCGCGCTCTGGCCAGTATGGGTAGTGGAGCCGCACTCTGCTAGATGATCAATGGATCACGGCCACTCATTGCCGCCGCTTGCTCTAGAGCACTAGCAGATCGGTGTGCATTCGCTACCGCTTTTTGTCGAGTGTCGAACGCAGTTGGCCCAGTTGGGCTGAGATACGCACGTTTCGGCAAGAGCCGCTACCGTCGAGAGTTGAAGCACTAACCAGTGTCGTAGTGACTTGACGCAAGAATATGCCTAGCGCGGCAAAGCCTTGCGCGTTGACTCTGATTCGAACAGGCCGTCCATTACCGGCGGGCAGTACTTCCCACTCAGCCTCCTCCACAATCCGTTACGGATCGTAGTGACCGTTCGGGTCCAGCGGTCTCAGCTCCTTGGCTCGCAAGATAGCTGTTTCGGGCTGGGGTAGTGCCAAGGAAATTCGTGCGCGAGATCAAGCGCAGGCGAACTGCAGTTCCGGGACTTCGTCTGTCGCACCACCGTTGAGTCTGTTCAGTGCAGTCGAAAGATCTTCTGAAGAGAACGGCCGCAGAAGCACCTCCGTTCGGGCACCGTTGGTAGAGGCACTGTAGATGCCGTCTTGATCGGTCAATACGATCGCGGCCAGAGCCGGGTTGGCCTTTCGGATGCGGCTGATGGAATCTTCTTTATTGCTCGCCTCACTGGAGGTAACCAACAGCTTGATCTGGCTCTTCCAGCAATCGAACAAGTCGACCGCAGTCTCGCAATTGCTTGTCTCAAGTACTCGGTAACCTTCGCGCTCCAATGTTCGCGCAAGCAGCTTTCGAACCGGGCCGTCTTCCTCAATCAGCAAAGCAGCGGGCTTGGAAATCGGAGTTACTGCTTTCAGCCGAACTGGAGCGATCGGCGTGTCCGCATTGCGATCATCGAACACCTTCATTTTGGCTAGTAAGGTCGTCCGTTTGATCCGGAGCAAGTCGGCAGCACGAGCCTTATTACCACCGGAAACAGCCAGCGCCTGTGTGACTAGGGAGCGCTCAAAGTTCTCCACGACTTGATCGAAGTCGATCCCTTCCTGCCCAACAGTCACCATTGGTCGCACCACCTGAACAGGAACCGGAGCGGCGGTTACTTGCGCAGCGGCGCGGCCCCGTGCGACGAAGTCATTGGGACGCAGAACAAGACGGTCACCACTCAGCGCACATGCCATTTGAACCGTATGCTCGAGTTGGCGTATGTTGCCGGGCCACTCCTGCCCAGTCAGATATTCGATGGCTTCCTCGCTGAGTTGTCTGGGAATGGAGCACTCAGCCGAAGCAATTTTCTGCAAGAAGTGCTGGAGCAGTAGCGGAACATCACAGCGGCGTTCACGCAGGGGGCTCAGATGGATCGGTACAACATTTAGCCGGTAGTACAAGTCTTCACGAAACTTGCGTTCAGCCACGGCCTTTTCGAGATCCACATTAGACGCAGCAATCACCCGCACATCCACTCGGACTGTCTCTGAACTGCCGACGCGCTCAAACTCCTGCTCCTGCAAAACACGCAGCAGCTTTGCTTGCGCCTCGAGCGGCAGATCACCGATTTCGTCGAGAAAGATGGTGCCACGGTTTGCTTGCTCAAAGCGGCCCAAGCGGCTGAGATGCGCGCCAGTGAAAGCGCCCTTGGCATGCCCGAAGAGTTCACTTTCCACTAAGCTGGCCGGAAGCGCCGTGCAGTTTACCGCCACCAAGGGCGCGCTTGCGCGATCACTTGCGGCGTGGATAGCTCGCGCAATAACCTCTTTGCCTGTACCCGTTTCTCCACTGATCAGAACGGTCACGCGCTTCCGAGCAATCAACTTGATGATTTCGCAGAGTTGCAATACCGCAGGGCTTTGGCCCACCAGAAAACGACGCCAGGCGGGTTCGCCCGTCTCACCTTGATCAGGAAATCGGAGTGTTTCGTTCGCTTTGTTGAGCATGTCTGGAGTTTGGGGAAGGGTTGCCGGATTGCAATCCGGTTTTGATAACAATTAGTATCGAAACCCCGTACTTATTCTTGAGCGAACTTGCACGATAGAAGTACTGATTTTGGATAGGTTGAATCCGTAGCCTAGTACCTCAGGGGTTAGGAGTATGGCGCCTACGAATTATTTACGAGTTCGGTCCGAAGTGCGCCGCCAGCCAAGCTTCGGCAGCGTTCGCTTCCAAGTCTTTGTCGTACTCGGTCTGCCAGGCAGATTTCTTCTTGTCCTTCAGCTTGTCGAGCAGCCGTACTTTCAACTCTGCATCCTGAACACAGGCCTGCTGTCGCCGCACCAGCGCCGTCCTCTTGGCAAGCTGCTCATTTAGCTGATTAGCGCGAAATTCAGCACCAACTAAGTAAGCCGAGAGGGAGCGCAAGTCGAAAGCTTCCAGTCTGGCGAGCGACTGCAGGCCACCGACGGCAACTTTGCGTTCATCCGCAAGCATCTTAAGATCACGCTGGATGCGCCCTTGTTCAGCTAACA
>CALMAV010000362.1 GCA_937859895.1 uncultured Bryobacterales bacterium
TACTAGCGTTGAGTCCATTTCTGCTCTCGCTGCAGCACAACTACTCAACTTTTTTCATGCTGGCCTTCGGCTATGAGAGGCAGTGGTCGAAGGTAGTATTGCAAAGCGCCTTCCTGCACTTCGCGCTATTGATTCCACTGCTGTTCTTAGTTTGGCCGCCCATCGCGGTCGCCATTACTGGTATCACACTGGATGTTTTCGTGACGATTGTCACGTACCTCTTCTACCGAAAGCATTCGCGACCCATTGGGGTCAACCTGGCGGTAGTGTGACGGGAAGAAAACTCCTTTTCCGGTGAGCACAGCCTCAAAGATTCGCGTTTTACTAATAGCTCCCTCGCTTGCAATGGTGGGAGGGCAATCAGTACAGGCTGCCAAACTTGTCTCGATTCTGGGTGCGCTTCCCGAGTTGGAGGTTAGCTTCCTCCCGATCGACCCCAAAGTTCCCCCTACCTTGCAGTGGGTCCGGAAGCTGCCCGGTCTACGAACCGTTTTGATGTCACTGTTGTACTTCGTCGGGTTGCTCCGGGCAGTGCCTCGGTGCAACATCCTACATGTGTTCACCGCAGGTCTTTCGTCCTACACGCTCTGGACGGTTCCGGCGCTGTTGTGCTCACGACTTTTTAAGAAGCAGTTTGTGATGCACTACCATGACGGCCAGGCAGAGCAGCACTTAGCCGAGTGGCGATCGGCTGGACCCACGGTAGCTTTGGCAGATAGCCTGGTTGTTCCTTCGGGATTCTTGCTGGATGTGTTCAGCGCGCATGGCATCAGGGCAGAAGTCATTTCCAATATTGTTGAACTCAACCGGTTCGTTTATCGGCAACGGACTGTACTGCGGCCAGTGTTTATGACTAATCGGATGCTGGAGCCGCACTACAACTTACCCTGTATCCTGCGGGCTTTCGCCATCGTGCAGCGAATCTATCCTGAAGCATCGCTGGTAATCGCGCATGATGGGCCGTCCCGTCCCATGCTGGAGCAAATGACGCTAGAGTTGCACCTCCAACATGTGTCCTTCATAGGCCGTGTCGCGTATGAGGACGTTCCCCGTCTCTATGAAGCCGCCGAGATTTACGTAATGACACCCAACGTTGACAATATGCCGGGGTCTCTCCTAGAGTGCTTTGCTTCCGGAGTTCCGGTTATTGCAACAAGGGCGGGTGGAATCCCCTACATTGCTGAGGATCGCCGAACAGCTCTGCTGGTCAATGTTGATGATCATGAGGCAGTGGCGGCGCGCGCGCTAGAGCTGCTTTCAGAACCTGATCTTGTCCAAAGCTTGACAAAAGAGGGTGCCCGGGAAGTGCAGCGTTACGGTGCCGAGCCTGTTCGGGATGCTTGGTTGAGCTTGTATCAGAGGATAGTGGAGGCCCGCAATGGGTCCATTTCCGGTACTTCTGAATCTATTCGCCAGCGTTAGTGCGAGGGTCTGATCACAACTCCCAATAATTCTTTTTTCTGCTTGATCTGCAATCTTTTAGCCTCGATCTCCTGTTCTGGACTGTTCGGCAACATTGTTAATCCTTGTGCCGAGTAGTGCAGCTATCACGGAGAAAATATGAAAGCAAAAGAACGTGCCACTTGGGTGTCCGGATTCCTCACCGGGCTACTCACTTTGTCTCTTGTCCCTAATGCCCTGGGGCAAACACAACTTAATTTAGCAACCCAGGGCCGGAATGTCGATTTCACAAACGCGCCATTCACCAAGCCGATTCGGATGGGTGGAACTCTACCTGTTAACTGTTCGCCTGGCGAGTTCTTCTTGAACACAGGCGCTACGGCCGGGCAGAATCTGTTCGCCTGTTTAGGCAGTTCCTGGACGATGATGGCAGCTCAGAATGGGGTGCCAAATCCTGGAACTACGGGTCTGGTGAAGATAACCGGCCCTAGCTCAACCACTACCATTCCATCTCCAAGCGGCACGATCGTGGGTACAACGGACGTGCAGACCCTGACCGGGAAGAGTATCGATGCCTCCGAGATCAACAGCGGCATCTTCAATGCGAGCAGAATTCCGGCGCTGACCGGTGACGTTACGTCGCCCAGTGGATCGACAGCTACATCACTAGCGACAGTATTGAACACACCAGGAACGTATGGAGATGCCACACACGCCCTTCAGCTTACGGTCGACAGCAAGGGGCGCCTTACATCTTTGAATACGCTCCCGATTGTAACCGGTCCGACTTCCGCCTTCTACCAACAGTTATCGAAGGCAGGCGCTGCGCTCACTCAGCGTTCAACATTGAACCTCTCAGGTGCGTTCGCTCTTTCTGACAACCAATCATCCACGCGAACGGAGCTGGATTTAGCGGCGGTGAATTCAGCGCCAGGAACGTATGGCGGGGCCGGACAAGTCCCGGTCCTTACGGTAAATGCATACGGGCAAATTACATCCATCACAACGACTGCTAGCGCCAGCACGAGTGGTGCAAGTCAGCCCAGTACGGTCACAACAATGAGTTCAGGAAATCTTTCTACACTGCCGGCATCATGCTCGGCCGGCAACCTTTACTATGCAACCGATCAACCGGCGGGACAGCAGATCTACACATGCAACTCAAGCGGTTCCTGGTCGCAGTTCCTTTCTGTCGGTGGATCCGGTGCATTGGCTTTCAGTAACGGATCGCTTGACATCGTTACAAGTGTGGTGCCTCGGTTAACGGCTGCTAATACATTCGGGGGTAGCAACACATTCGCAAACGGCGTTACGCTCGGCAGTTCCGGTTCGCAGCCATCATGTAGCAGCACGGCCCGCGGCTTAATTTGGTATCAGAACAATGGTGCTTCCAAAGATGGCTTACAGGTCTGTGTTTATAGCGGCTCCACTTACACATGGGTAGCTCTTTACTAAGTGAGGCTCATGGTCTATGACTAACAAACTTTTAATTTGCTTTTCCCTCACCGTGCTCTCCTTGAGAGCGCAAGCACCAACAGTTTCAAACATAACTTTTGACGGCATAAGTCACTCCGTGGTTCGTGCTGTGTTTACGGCATCGGCGAAGTATTATTGGATGCGGGTTCGCTATATTGCGGCACCCGGCACGTGCACTGGCGGAACTGGCGGCATCGTGCAAGGAAGCAGTTACAACGCAAGCAACAATGTTTCGCTTCACCAGGGAGACGGCAATACCGTTGTGGTCGGTGGTTTAACCCCGAATACTGCTTACCAGATATGCCCTGAAATCTCAAGTGACTTTGTTAACTGGTCAAGCGGAGCCGGTGCTACGGTGACTACTCTGCCGCAATCAGCAAACCACCCGACTCTACCCATTCCTCCGAAAACTTTCGATTCCAGTTATCCGGATACGACCGGCTACGCGAACGTGACTATTGCGAACGATTGCAGCAACTTTATGCCACAGTTGAACTCTGCAATCGCCAACCAGATGGCAAATGGAACGGTGATCAACCTGCCTGCGGGCCAGACTTGCACGAACGGTCCGTACAATGTGACGCAGCGTGCTCCTGACCTCACTTTCTTTGCCAGTTCTGCGGTGAATACTACCCAGAACAGCATTGCTAGTCCGGGACACGGTTTCATTGAAGGAAACGGAATCATCTTTGGCAATACTTATGGATGTCTTCCGGGATCTCTGACCGGTCTCGCGAATGGAGCAAATTGTAATCAGCATGGCTCACTCATCCCGGGAGCGCTCTATTACGTCCATGTGTTGGATGCCAACACAATCCAGATTTACAGCGGTGCGTCGCAAACGAACGGGGGTGTCTTGTGCTCGCTGCCCGATGGCGGAAATGGGACCGAGTATTTCGTCCACTGGCCGCGGCCGTTAAAGTGGATTGTAATCAGGACGTCCACTCCGGATAATCAGTTTGCTCCGGTGAAGACGCGTGTCAATCCGGCATGGGAGCCGAAGATGGCGAACCTGCAACTGGCCCCTGCGTTTAAGCAGGGCGTGTTGAACCAATATGTGCTGATGAGCGTATCGGATTCGGACGGACACAACATGGATATGACGGCAAACATCCGATTTGTCGGAGTGGAATTCAGCTACGCAGATGCGCCGCTCTCACGCTCTAGCAGTGACCCAATACCTTGGCCGGCCCTGGTGCGAGTGCCTTCTTACAGCCAGTCTATTATTTTTGATCGCTGCTGGTTTCATAATCCCGGGACTCCCAGTCGGGTATTTACCGCTATTTACTGGGATGGAATGAATGTAGGCATTATTGACAGTTACTTAGATGGCCTTGAGTACTTTAAGCCGTTCTACTCGGGACTTAATTTGACGAAGGTGAACTAACATGAAGCAACTTATCTACTTACTTCTACTTACTACTAGCCTGTTTGGCGCCACCTTTACGATTGCTCCTGGTGTTCATCACTTTGGCGCCGGAACGGGTACTGTGACGAATACCATCACCGTGAACCTGGCCGGTGCGCCGCCCTCTCAGCAGCGAGCTTTCGTGTATTTCACCATGCAAGGGCAGTTGAACATTGCCTTGCCGCCCGGCGTGAGCGGTACTTGCAGCGGTGGGCCTTGTCACATCTTTACTGGCGATAACCAGTTCGGGAGCGGAGTAATTGTCCGGGCAGGAACCGTGCAATACCCAACCGGGAGCACCGGCAATAACAGCTTCTCTGTCGATCCGATCTTCTCTACTTCAACCGCGGGAACCAACCCGTCAATGATCTTCGATTCGGACCCGCTGTTTACGGGTGGAGTCGACAACATCGAGCTCGGAACCCGATTCACCAGCGACGTCAATGGATACGTTCTGGGCATTCGATACATCAAGCCGCTTTCGGATGCAACGCCTTCCCATACTGTTTCCTTGTGGGACAGCAATGGGAACCAACTTGCAACCGTCACTACCTCGAACGATATTCCAACCAAGGGATGGAACACAGTCATGTTCCCGAACCCGGTTGCGATTACCGCTAACACGACTTACACGGCCTCTTATCACGTGTTCAACGCTCCATTTTGGTTCAACCCTGGATTGATTCAAAATCGCGATTATGGGACCGGACACCTGCGGGCAATTGCCAGCTACGTGGAATCAAACGGCTCTTGTGACCGTACCGACTCCTGGCCGATCGATGCGCAAGGAAGACCTGCAGCCGGCGAGATTGGATGCGTTGATCTTGCCCCTAATGGTTCGATTCTTGGGGTTTCGAACGCAGATGCCACCACGTCATCGTTTGCTTCCGAAGGTTGCCAATGCATGATCGGCGGTGTTGGTCCTGGGCCGTATCTGTTTCAGAATAACTATCTCAGTGCGGTTGGCTTGCCGTGGCACCACGATGAGAGCGGTGGAGACTGGATGATGCGCGGGGACTACAGCTACATACGGAATACTTTCCATGCGCCCTTCTCGCGTCTGTACGGGCATCCTACGTCGGATGGAATGCGTTACTCACACCGGCAATTACTCGAGTGGAAAGGCGGGCATCGTATTAACCTGAATGGCAACATCTTTGATGGATCCTGGGCAGAAAATAATCCAGCTTCGGTGACGGTCGTTATGTCGAGCCTAAGCGGCGGCGGAATTAGCGACGTCAATTTGGAGAACAATACCTTCCGCCATGTTCCGGGCGTAATCGTCGTCCCAAATGTCATCGATGGACTTTATTCGCAAACCAAGCCTGCTGTCCGGTTTCGTTTTGCGAACAATCTAGTCTGGGATGTAAACGTGAATGGTCCGCACAATAGCGGTACGTACAACAGTTATTACACTCCGATTGGCGGATTCCCTGATGCGACAGGCTGGATCTTCCAAGGACCCCAAGGCGGTGAGGATGTCAGCATCGATCACAATACTATTGCTAAAAACCAGGGACGTGTGCCAGCTCTTTTTTTCCTGAACGACACGAAGGTAGAAGGGATGCAAGTCACCAATAACATCTTCTATTTCAATAGTGTTTACCAGGGCTTAGGGATGGATGGATCTATGACGTTTCCGGTATGTGATAACCACCAGACTGGCTCCATGCTTGCCAGTTGCATGCTTCCTGGCTTAGTTTGGCACCACAATGTTCTTCTCGGCGATTCCAATCAGGCGACGGTTCAGTCCTGGTGGAATCGATTCAATAACTACGTTCCGAGTGATCCGACAAACATAAGTGCAACCGGTTGGTTTAACTACAATGCCGTTAATGGCAGCGGTAACTTTCGGCTTCGTCCTAACGCGGCCTATGTTTCCGGAGGTGCGTCGAATGCTTCTGACGGCAAAGACGTAGGTGCCGACATCGACGCGCTGGAAGCGGCCGAGGGAAAAGTGACGCTAATTGGTGCTCCTGCAGCAAACATTACTACTACCGGGGCCAGCATCGCGTTCATCGCTCCAGACGCGCAAAGTTGCCCGGTCGATTACAGTAGCAGTGATCCGACACTGATTAACAATTTCACTCGTGTGGCTGACAACGGAACAGCACGAACCCGCAACGTCAACCTGCCTGGGTTAACACCCGGCACCACCTACTCTTATCGGGTTAATTGCGCAGTAGAACAACCTACCGGGCAATTTCGCACACGTTAGTACAAATCACCTTAAGCTGGCTTATCCTCCGACTGAGCTTCCAGTGGCTAAGTCGGAGGACCTTGCCTCTCAGTACTTCCGATTCAGATTCGCCCGCAGTTTACGGTCAAAAAGCGCCCAAAACTTTAGAAGAACATACGCGGCTGTATCCAGAGCCCGGAAGTGCAAACCCCGATTCATCCCTCCATCAACTTTGTTTTCTGGCTTCTTCGACATGAGTTTGCTTACATTACGAAAACTTATGAGGGCTGTTACAGTAACAGGTGACAAGATCAAATCCCTATTCGGCAGCTAATCCCAGCCCGAATTTACCCCAATGCTCTTCGATAGTCCAGTATATCTGCTGTTTTTGCTGATTGTGGTCACGCTTTACTGGAAGCTCAATCGCAACAAGCAAAACGTCTTGCTGCTTGCCGCAAGTTACTTCTTCTATGGCTGGTGGGATTGGCGATTTCTGCTGCTAATGATATTTTCGACCGCGCTTGACTACAAATTGGCGGTAGTCATTGCTGATACTCCGAATGCGCGATTGCGGAAGTTACTCTTCATCACCTCATTAGTGGTTAATTTCGGCATCCTTGGCTTCTTCAAGTACTTCAACTTTTTCGTCGACAGCTTTACTTCTTCGCTCGCAATTCTCGGCATAACATCTCTGCCAAAATCGGTGCTGGCGATCATCCTGCCCCCTGGCATCTCTTTCTACACGTTTCAGGAGGTGGCCTACATCGTAGATGTCTACAACAAGAAACAAGAGCCTGCCCGATCCTTTATCGACTATGGGTTATTTATCAGCTTGTTTCCGCATTTGATCGCTGGACCCATCCAGCGTCCGTCTCATCTCCTGCCACAAGTTCAGAATACCCGCCGCTTCGACCCCGAGCATGTCTTCGGCGGTGTGATGCTCATCCTCAGCGGGCTGTTCCGTAAGTGTTTCATCGCAGACAACTGCGCAACCCTTGCTAATGCCGCATTCAACGGGCAACTTGGACATAACGTGTTCAGCCTTATTATTGGCGTCTATGCCTTTGCCTGGCAGATCTATGGAGATTTTGCCGGTTACAGCGACATGGCAAGAGGCAGCGCACAGCTGATGGGCTTCCACTTCATGGTCAACTTCCGCCAGCCGTACTTCGCCTCAAACTTACAGGACTTCTGGCATCGCTGGCATATCAGCCTCAGCACGTGGTTACGCGACTACTTATATATTCCACTCGGCGGAAACCGGAAAGGAAATCTTCGTACTTACGGGAATCTGATGACAACCATGTTGCTGGGCGGCTTGTGGCATGGTGCAAACTGGACATTCGTTATTTGGGGCGGATTGCAAGGAGTTTGGCTATCAGTAGAACGCCTTTTGTTTAGAGACCCAAGCCGCATAGGTGGAGCAAGTCAGGTTTATAAAGGATGGATTGCCAGGGTCATCACCTTGTTGGTTATTGGCTTAAGCTGGGTTTTCTTCCGCGCAGCAAACCTGCATGATGCAGTAACAATGCTTGCAGGTATTTCGACTGTAGAGTGGCGTCCCGAGTACGCAACCTCCATGGGCTATTTGGCCGCGATTACGAGCTTTGGACTGCTGCTCGACTGGCGTTTAGAGCAACATGACGAAGAATACATCTTTGAGAAGCTTCACCCAGCTGTACCACTCGGTGCAGCGTTGGTTCTAAGCCTCATCGTAATTCTATTTGGAGCAATGGAGAACAGTGCTTTCATCTATTTCCAGTTCTGAAAAGCCACCACTGCCCATTCCGGAGGTGGTACATATCAGACCCAACTACGTCGCGTGGATAAGAAATTCTGCTATCTGCCTGCTGATCTTCTGCCTTTCACTAGAGGCTGTTACCAGGCTTGCATTCTCGCGCATCAGCCATATCGAATCGCGCATTGCTGCTGAATATCGAGCAGCCTTGGCGGTCCACAGAACTCCGGGCATCACACAGATTCTGTTACTCGGAAATTCGCTGCCGCTAGAGGGAGTTGCGCTTCCCCAACTGCAAGAGTCATTGAAAGGGCGTGCTCATGTTGCTCGCTTCGTCATCGAAAACACGGAGTATCTGGATTGGTACTACGGCATTCGAAGGCTTTTTGCTGAGGGCAGCAGTCCAGACTTAGTTCTACTCTGCATCGACGCTACACACTTGAAGAGTTCCAAGATTCGTGGAGAGTACTCAGCATTCTACTTATTTCAAACAGCCGACATCCTGCAAGTCGCTAAAGCTGCGGATCTGGATCTTACAAAAACAGCTGGCTTGTTCCTCGGACGGTACAGCCTCTTCTATGCTGGCCGAACAGGAATTCGTAACTTTGCGCTGAATCACACGGATGAACGATACGCAGAGTCGGTCAGAAACCTGCCGCCTCTGACTGGAAAGGAACAGCCAGAGATGAATGCAGAGCCGCTGGACGAATCGCGCTTAACCGCGCTCCGAACTCTCTGCCGTTCGCATAACATCGACTTCACTTTGCTGATACCTCCGGGTTTTGGTAAATCACAAGCAACGCTGGAGCAAGCAGCTGAGGCTTCACATACAAACGTATTGATACCAGTGCATGAGAATGAGTTTGTACGGACTCAGTATCGGGATGGATATCACCTAAACGGAAGTGGTGCAAAGATCTTCACAGAGAGACTTGGGGCTCGTCTTCAGACCTATCCGAAAGTCCCAAAGCAGCAGGGGCCATAAACCTGGGATTTAGCGGGCGAGGAGCTTGCTGTAGACTGCGTCCATTCGTTCCAAGTTTTGCTTCATTGAGAAGTGTTCTTTTGCGGTTAGGGCGGCTCGCTCCCGAAAAAGATTGCGTAATGCCGTATCTGCTACCACCTGCTCCAATGCGTTAGTAAGCGCGGCTTGGCTGTCTCGATTGAAGGTGAGCCCGTTAGTTCCGTGGTTGATCAATTCGGGAATTCCGCCTACCTTCGAGCCGATCACACAGCATCCACACGCCATGGCCTCGAGCAAAGCATTAGGAAAGCTCTCTGAGCGCGAGCTATTGATATAGACGTCGATCGTACGCAGCCAATCGACGACGTCGGCTTGGCCGGGCACAAACACGCATGCGTGCTCTACCCCCAACTCTCTCGCGAGGCTTTGCAGGCGAGGCACTTCAGTACCGCTGCCAACCAGCAGTAACCTCGCTCCCTTATGTACTTGCAAGAC
>CALMAV010000363.1:0-16161 GCA_937859895.1 uncultured Bryobacterales bacterium
GTCGTGCTGCTGATGATCGATGCGACAGAAGGCGTAGTTGGTTCAGATGCGACTATCGCTGGCTATGCGCATGAAGAAGGCCGGGCCATCATCCTCGTCGTGAATAAATGGGATGCTGCCGAAGAGAAAGGCAAACGCAACTTCATCCAGGCGATTCGAGATGAGCTGAAGTTTCTAGAGTACGCCCCGATTGTGTTCGCCTCAGCTAAGAACGGCGAGGGCATCCGGAAGATTTTTACTACTATTCGACACCTCTACGACAACGCATCGAGGCGCATTGGGACCGGCGAACTCAATCGGTTTGTAGAGGGTCTGAGATTTGAAACTGAGATCAAAATTTACTATCTGACGCAAGCCTCGGTGCGACCTCCGACTTTTGTGGTGTTCACGGATAAAGCGGACAAGATGCACTTCTCCATCGAGCGAGCACTGGTGAACCGGCTGCGAGATCAGTTTGGATTTGAAGGTACGCCGATTGTAATTAAACTCAGACGGCGGTAAAGATCAGAACCAGGGAACACCGCCGCATTCGGCTAGGGCGAGTAAGGGGAGAGCATAGGACTATTGACTGACAATCTTCTGATTGCAATCATTGCCGCGTGTGGCCTAGTCATCTCCGCCATCTTCGTTCTTGGTGGAGCAATCTTCGCGTACATGGTAAGCAACAATCTACTAGACAAAATCGAGCGCACACTGAAGCTCATCCAAGGCGACATGCGCCAATGGTCGGAGCAAATTCTTAGGATCAGAGCTCACGTAAAAATTGATTAGCCAAGGACGTTCGCCTTCAGTCATGAATGTAATTCACACCAGGAGCCGGTAGTGTGACAGCGCAGTTCCGCATAAAGGTCTCGTTCTGCCTCCTTGCAAGCAGTCTTCTACCGTCCTGTGAACACCAGTGCAGTGTTTCGTTGATCTCTACAGTAGTCAGTCCCGACCATACTTTCAACGTAATTGCCTACTCCTGTAATCGATCGGTGACTGACTATCCCGTTGAGGTTTCGCTCTTGCCCTTAGGCGTCCAGCCGTCTGGGCTAGGAAATATCGCCAGATTTGGTCACTTCGATGAGCACGGATTCAAAAAACAAGGAGACTCATTCCTCCGCATTCGTTGGATAGATCTGAAGCATCTTGAGATCGCATATCCCCACGGTACTCGAGTGAGTGGTCCAACTTTCTGGATGCCAATTCCAGCTGATGAGGTGCGCACGATCAGGATCACCTACCGACCAGACCCACCTGAACGTGAGCCGGTCCTTGTACACCTGCCTGCGCCATCGGGCCATGTGACGTGTACACCCGGCCTTGGTTGTCAGTAGCTTCGAATCGGGTTAGCTGCGGCTCCAAGTTAAACCCAAGCGCAGTGCTGCAATTCCAAACAGCAGCACAAACACCAACAGGTACTTCAAAGCACGGGTAAGATTGTCCTCCTCAAAAAGAAGCTGGGTAAAGTTTTTGAACTTCTATCTGTTTGAACGGCGGATCAACAGTAGGAATAGGTACGGCTGCCTTGTGTAAGCGGAACGCTGAAAGGATTGCCGAGAAGTCTAGACCTTCCCCCTCCTGAACGTGGATACTCGCGCACTAGCTGGACGAGTGTCTGATGCATCGTTATTGCCTTTCTGCGATGCGCGCGTCGAGCGGAGAGCCGCTCAGTTCAGTTCTCGGCGGATCCTTCTAAGTCAGAGATGCGTCGCTCATGGACCTCGGCTATCCGCGCCAGCGCCCGGATATTCTCCCCATCAATTTGCGCGGTCTCCTTCAACTCACGCACAGTCGCGCTCACCTCGCGCACACTTGCGCTGATCTCACGCACCGTTGCAGTTAGCTCTTGTAAACCACTGTGCAGCGACTCGGTTGATTGTAATAGAAATTCAAGTCGTTCATCAACAGTCATATACCTCGCTTTTCTCCAGACCGGCTTGAGCTGTGCTACTGCTGCAACGCCCTTTTCTTCTTTATTGTTGTCGGATTACAGAGGTGAAAAGTGATACTGTACGCATCCTTATTATACCAATCGAGCCCACATATTCACCGGCTCATATCTTCTACCATCAATCACAGTCTTTGGCCGTGTCTCTTATAAAGCAACAAATCTGAAGCGTCTCAGAAACAAAAAGGCCGTCAGGGCAGAAACCCTGACGGCCTTTTCAACTGCACTAGCAGGTGAGCTTAGTCACCCATCGCGCCGACTTCTTCCCTCTTTTCAACAGGAGCCGGAGCAGCCGGCTTAATACCCGATCCCAGCAATCCATCAACCGGAACAAAACCTTCAATGCGCTTTTCGCCTAGCACGTGTTCGCGATAGAGACGTTCCATCTTTGCGTCTTCAGCCTTCTTGCGCATAGCTTCATCGCGTGCACGAGTCTTCTCTTCGCGAGCCGTCTTAGCAATGCCTTTGTCGTCCAAGTCATGCTGACGTTCAGCGTTAACATGCTCGTCGACCAGCACCAGATGGTGCTCTTTGCTGGTGAGCGGTACAGCTTTATTGCCGGCGAAGATCTCGTGGCGGCCTTTATCCTCGTACCACTTGGTTAGGGTGGCAGTCATATGCATCTTCTCGATAATGTTGCGCCAGCCAACGCCAGTGTTGTAGGCGCAGAACGAAATCTCGCCTTCCTGGGTGGCGTACGGAATAATGCACTGTTCGGTTCGGCGGAAGTCGTAGTTGAACAGATCCTGGAACCACATGCCTGCGATGAACAGGAAGTTCCAGCGATCGTTCCGGCGCTTGTCAATATCCAGGCGGGTTCGGTCAGCCGTTACCTTGCCGTAATTCGTTTTGCTAACGCCGAAGCACTTGTCAAACTTCTGAACTAAGTCAACCAGCTTAAAGTGCGTGGGCGACTTAAATGGATCGTAGTTGCGCAGCAGGGCAAGCGTTACACCAACTGCCGACAGGAAGCGACCTCGGGCTGCGTCGTTGATGCGAGCAATGTCCTTAGCTAGCTGATCAGCCTTCAAAAACGCCGTTACCGGAACGCTCTCTTTGGTTTCCTTGTCGCACATCACGGCCATGCCGATGCCGCAGTTCGGGTGGCAGCCACAGCTCAGTTGGCCCCAGTCCGCAGCCGGTCCATGAATCAGGTCGGCGAAATCGGAGAAGGTGCTCATAAAGCTGATCGGGAACCAGTCACGAACCGGCTCGCCGATGCCTGTCTGATTCTTAACATCGTGCGCTAGATGGGATAGCGTGTAACGCTGAGCCTGACGACGTTCCTCAGTAATCGCTTCATCACGGCCCGTAAACGAGACCGGCTGGAAGGAAAGGAACGGAATCTTCTTCGGATTGTCGAGAGCAAACTGAACAACGCGGCCAACTTGTTCGTTGTTCACGCCGTTGATGATCGTGATAACAGGCACAATGTCGACAGCATTCGTCCAGAGGTTCTGAATGGCGCGAAGCTTTACATCAAACAAGTTGCCGACCGCACGATGCGAATTGGCTCCATTGCCGATCCCATCAAACTGCAAGTAGGCATAGCGAAGACCAGCTTCGGCAGCTTCTTTACAAAACTCGGGGCGCTTGGCAAACTCAATGCCGTTGGTAGCAGCCTGCACGCTGTTGTAGCCAACTTTGCGGGCATAACGGACAGCATCCAGGAAGTACGGCGAAAGTGTTGGCTCACCGCCGGAGAACTGCACTGACATCTGGCGGCGCGGCTTGATCGAAATTGCGTTGTCAAGCAGCTTCTGAATGTCTTCCCAGCTCAGCTCATGCACGAAACCGACCTGGTTGGCATCCATAAAGCACGGGTCGCACATCATATTGCAGCGATTGGTCAGATCGACCGTAAGAACCGATCCGCGGCCATGCGTAATGGTGCTGGTCCCGTGATTGTGCAGCTTCTCGTCATTGTGGGCTTGGATATCCCGACCCGGGAACACATCTTCCAGGTGCTTGGAGAAGGCAGGGTCGATCGACATCAGGTCTTCAAATTGACCGTGGATCGAGCACTCCTTCACCATCAGGATCTTGCCGTCGCGCTCAATGATTTTGGCCTTGATCTCACCAACGGGCTCGTTAAGCAGGATCTTGTAATCCACCTCACCATCAACAATGCGCTGGCGAATCTCAGGAATACAGCGGGGGCAAAGCGAATCAGTTTCGCGCGGCCAACCAAGTGGCGGCTTCGACTTCTGATAGCTCTTCAGGAGCGGCTTTTCCGACCACTTCGGAGTAAACGAAGGGTTCTGGTTCACCTGATTGAGCCGGTCAAAAACCTGCCACGCGGCATTTGCGCCTACGGTTACGGCCTTCTCGAGATATTTGATTGGTTTATGCATTGCTCACGTTAGAGACTACGAACTTCCTCCGAAAGATTCTGACACTTTCAGGTCAGTTTAAGTTCTCCCAGTATAAGGACGGCTTTCGCAATGGCAAACCAAAAGACGGTGAACAGCAATGGAGTGAGGTTGTATGGCGGTTTGCCTCATTGAATGTCCCCCTGTTTCAGCGCAAATTTGTCTCTGTATCAGTAACTTAGCTAGCCCGCCCGTGCCGAGCCTACCAAGCCCGGTAAATGCCGTCGTTCTCCCAAACCTGTACGGGAGCCCCAAATAGCTCACTCATGCAGGCTGAGGTCAGAACTTCTGCTTTGGGCCCATCCCCAACAATCATGCCCTGCCGCAGCAAAACAATTCGCTGAATCTCGGGCACAATCTCCTCCAGGTGATGGGTCACCAGAAGCAGACTGGTTCCCTCAACCGCTAGTTGCTGCAGTCGCTCGCGGAAGTCGCGTTGCGCAGCTAAATCCAGACTGGTTGTCGGCTCATCTAGCAGCAGCGTCTGCGGTTGATGAATCAGCGCCCGCGCTAACAGCAGACGCCGTGCCTCGCCCGACGACAATTCGTCCACCCAGCGATCCCCTAGCATCTCCGCCCCAACTCGCTTCATGCTTGAAACTGCGATTCCTTCCTGCTGGTCGGTCACGCGCTGATTTGGCGGCAGACCGATCGAGCCGAAGAAGCCCGACAGCACCAGTTCGCGCCCTGTGATATCGCGCGTGCATTGCGCCATCAGATCGTTCGTTACAATGCCGAGCTTTGAACGCAGGTCAAAGAGATTCCAGCGCTCCTCGCCAAGAATTCGTAGAAAGCTGTCCGGTCGCAGAAGCGGATAGCATTCACGGGTAAGCAGCTTGAGAAGCGTCGATTTGCCGCTGCCGTTCGGTCCCAGAATTGCCAGGTGTTCGTCCGTTTCGACGCGCAGGTTCAGGTTTGTTACCGCCAGCCGGTCTCCGCGGCGGACCGAGACATTCTGAAAGTGCAAGAGGGCAGGTTGCAAGATAAAAGGAGAGAGTAGCAGTCGTCGCTTGGCCATTTCAGAAATTCAGATTAAGGAGCTAGCGGCCCAGTGCGGCTTTGAACTGGCCGGTGTAGCCCCAGCCGGCCCACTTATTGACTATTCGCGCTTTGCCCAGTGGGGCGAGGCAGGAATGGCTGGAGGCATGGCGTATCTAACTGACCATCGGGGCGAGATGCGTAGCGACCCCAGTTCTCTGCTGCCCCATGTGCAAAGCATTATCTGCGTTGGTAAGCTCTACAATGCGCCGAGTGACAGGGTTAAAAATGCCGATCCTGTGCACGGCACCATCTCGCGATATGCCCAAGGCGAGGATTACCACGAAGTGCTGCGGGGCGGCTTAAAGGCCCTGGTTGCCAAAATTGCAGCAGTACACGGGGAACCATTCGGAAGCCGTGTCTGCGTGGATACGGCGCCGTTGCTGGAAAGGTCGCTGGCGCGTGCCGCCGGGCTTGGCTGGATTGGCCGCAACACCTGCTTAATCAATCAAAGTTCCGGCTCCTGGTTCTTCCTGGGCGAGTTGCTGTTGACCATTCCACTGGCACCCGACACCCCGCCGCCTGACCGGTGCGGAACCTGTCGACGGTGCATCGATGCTTGCCCTACCAATGCGTTAATTCCCACGGATAAAGGCGGATCATTCCTCGATGCGCGCCTCTGTATCTCTTACCTGACCATTGAGCACCGCGGTGATTTGCCCCCCGGCATGAGCGACGCTACGGGTAGCCACTTATTCGGTTGCGACATCTGTCAGGAGGTATGCCCCTGGAACCGCCGCGCGCCGATAACCGAGGACCCGGCTTTCCAGTCGAAGATCCCGACGACCTCTCTGGTGGATTTGGCCGCCTACAGTGATGACGACTTCGCCCATACGTTCCGCCGCTCTCCAGTTTGGCGGACAAAGTATTCCGGCTTTCTCCGGAACGTAGCCGTTGCGATGGGGAACTCCGGAGAGGAAGGAATGCGGGAGCCGCTCCAAATCCTTGCCGAATCGACCGATCCTCAAATTGCCTCGGCAGCCCGGCATGCACTTGAGAGATTCGGTCCTGCTCAACAGGTGTGCGCAGAATCACAGTAGATCAATGTTCTGCCTTTCGCGAAGTCTACTCTGTGCGGCTCTTGTTGCGCACATTCTTGGGGCAGCTGCCATACCCCTGCAAGACCCGTTGAAAAATCCTGGATTCGTTCACTTCTTCAACAACGAATATGACGAGGCGATCGACTACTTCGAAAAGCAGGTTACTGCCGACCCGAAAGATCCGGAACAGTACAATCATCTGGCGCAGGCAATCCTCTACCGCGAGCTGTTCCGGAACGGTTCGCTGGAATCGCAACTGGTCAGCGGTAACAACGCTTTTCTGCGGCGCGACAAGATGAAAATCAGACCGCAAGACAAGCAGCGGTTCTTAAGCTGCCTGGAAAAGGCGCTGGCCTTGAGCGAAGCTCAGCTCCAACTTAATGGGCGAGATGCCCGTGCGCTATACCAGGAAGCCGTCGCGCATGGGTTGCGGGCTAACTATTACTTCCTGGTTGAGAAAGCATGGACTGACTCTCTGCGTGCGGCTTCGGCTTCACGGAAGGCTGACGAGCAGGTGCTTGAGCTTGATCCCACCTTTGTAGACGCTCACTTGATCGTCGGAGTCTACAGCTATGTGGTGGGAAGCCTGCCGTTCTATATGCGTGCACTGGGTGCTGTGGGCGGCTTCCATGGCGACCGCGAAGATGGCATCAGACAGCTTCAATCGGTGGCGTTCCAAGGAGTGCTGAATAAGTACGATGCGCAAGTCTTGCTCGCAGTCCTATACCGCCGCGAGCACAGGGCAAAACAGGCCATTTCGCTACTGAAGAGCCTCGCCCAGCAGTTTCCGCGCAACGCTCTGTTCCGCTTTGAGCAGGTGCAGATGTATAGCGATTTGGGCGAGGAAAAATCTGCGCTGGAGATATTGGCGACTATCGATGGGCTGAGACGCTCGGGAGCTCCGGGTTACGCACAAATCCCTGCCTACAAGATATGCTTCGTAGCCGGCAATCTTTACTTCTGGTACAACGACCTGCCGCGCGCGCTGGACAATCTAAAACAGGTCACCCGAGACGCCGACAATCTGGACCTGAATACTGCCCTGATCGGATGGCTCCGCTTGGGGCAGATCTACGACTTGCAGGGCAGGCATGCGGACGCAATCGGAGCCTATCGTGAAAGCATGAAGGTGGCTCCAGGCTCAGAAGTGGCCAGTGAAGCAAAGGGATATATCTCCAGTCCCTACCGCCGCAGGGCAAACTCCTAAACGCCTACCGGTGCGCCAATTCCCCGCCTCGCCTCGATAATGGGAGAGAACATTTCCCGGACCGGCAACTTATCTTCCAGATCGGTTTGCACGATAGTGCCTTGGACGATCGCGAGAGTTAACCATGTCCCTCAACGTACTCATTGTCGACGACTCTTCGGCTATCCGAAAGATCCTTCAGCGCGTTCTCCGTCAAGTAGAAGCACCCATCAGCGAAATCTTCGAGGCTGCCGATGGCGTGGAAGCGCTGGCAGTCCTGGAGAGCCAGAAGGTCTCCTTTGTGCTCTCGGACATAAACATGCCCAACATGGATGGGCTGCAGCTTTTATCGGAAATCAAAAACCGGGTTGAGTTTAGGAGTCTGCCGGTGGTTATGATCACCACCGAAGGTGCGCAGAACAAAGTGCTGGAAGCCGTAAATCTGGGGGCGGCCGGCTATGTTCGGAAGCCGTTTACGCCGGAGCAGATCAAAGAAAAGCTTGTCGGCATTGTTTAGAACACAACCTTCGTCTGGGACATGATTTTGTTTGGGAAAGGATTTATTGTGGAAGAACTATTAGAGAAGAACGGCTATGTCCTGCGCGTGGTGGAAGCGACTACTATCGATACTTTCGCGACGATGCTGGGTATGGAAGTGAAGCCAACGGCGATGACGGTGGAAACCAAGAACACAACCAGCAACGCCGGGCTAATGGCGGTTCTGGGTATGGCGGGAGCCGTGAGTGGAAGCGGCAGCCTGTGTATGAGTGAGAAGCTTGCGTGCCGTGCTGCCTCCCGTTTTCTGATGAGCGACTACTCAGAGGTGAACGACGAGGTTCTTGACGCCATTTCCGAACTCTGCAATATGATTGTCGGCGGCCTGAAGACGACGCTGGAAGAACAGTACGGACCCATGGGTCTAAGCATGCCGACCGTGGTGTATGGCAAAGACTACCTTACCCGAAGTTCCAATTTAGGAAGGCGGATAAACGTCTGCTTTCAATGCACTGACGATAACTTCTCTGATGAGTTTTACGTGGGCGTTTGCCTGATCACAGAGAACTCAAATCGGTCTTACTTGAGTGAACTAGCCGCGTTCCACGCTCGCCTGGCGTCGTGAACTAAGCAGCAGATGTCGCGCGTGTAAGTCAGGTTCAAGGTGATAATACCGTGCGCGAGCGTCGACTGAGTCAACAGGAGAAAGCTGCCCCAAAGCATCGGTAATCAGAGCTTTAGGCTGTAAGAGATTGCCTCTTATCTTCTCCAAAGCGGAACACCATCATTGTCATGTCGTCGTGCTGAGGAGCGCCGGCTACAAAGCTGTCAGCTGCCTCCAAAATCCTACGCAGTATCTCTTTGCTGGATTCACCGCCCGATTTCTGAAGCATCTCAATCATTTGATCCTCGCCCCACTCATCATCCGCGCTATTCATTGCCTCGCTGATGCCGTCAGTAAACAGAAGGAGCAAGTCGCCTTGTGCTATTTGCAGGGAGCCTGACTCATAACTGGAACTGGGAAACAGACCCACTGGGGGCCCACCCGCTTCCAAGCGAATTGTTCCCCATTCGCTTTCTGACTTGCGAATGATTACTGGTGGATTGTGGCCGGCGTTGATATAGGTAAGGCGCCCGCTTCCTGCTTCGTACTGCGCATAAAAGAACGTCGCATACCGGTTGGATTGTGAAGTGGCGTAGATCACAGTGTTTAAATTGGCAATTAAGCGCGAGATATTGACCCCTCCGGAAACTGCCTGGCCGCGCAGCGCTGCTTGCAAGCTTGCCATTAGCAGCGCCGCTGGTATGCCCTTGCCCGAAACATCGCCTATGGCTATGCCCAGCGTCTCTTCCGGCAGCAGGAAGTAATCGTAATAGTCGCCACCAACTTCCCTGGCCGGTCGGCACATAGCCGCATATTCAACACCCGGCATATCGGGTTGGGCCTGGGGAAAGAGTCGCTGCTGGACATCTCGTGCGATCGCCAGCTCGCGTGTGATCATCTCGCGCTGCGCTGTTTCAGTTACTACCGTCTCGGTAAGCCGACTGTTCTCAATCGCCAGCGCTGTCTGGTTCGCCACCAAATGTAGGAGCTCGATATCAGTCGGCGAGTACGGCTCTTCCGACGTCTTAGCGCCCAGGCTCATGAACGCCAGCAGTTGATCACGGCGGCAAACGGGCACCAGCAATTCGCTTCCTAAGTCATGTAGTCGTTCCGCGTCCGTCTTGCTGCACTCCTGTTCCCGCCATTGATCGTTATATACTTTGATCGCGCTGCGTGTCTTATGCAGGGCACTAACCAGCCTTGTCTCCCCATCGAAAGCCGGCAGAATTTGGCCGTCATAGCCTAGTGCCATTGCCGGCTCGAATCGATGTGCCTCACAAACAAAGATTGCTACCTGCACAACATGCATCGCTTCTGCGACCTTGTTAGCAACGGTGTGAAACAAAGGCTGGAGTTCCACAATGGAGCTCACACTCCCGGCCAGTGCCGTTAAAACTTGCTCGGTCCGATATGCTTCGCGAAAAAATCGCCGATCAATCCATCCTGCCAATCTCCGCCCCACGAGCCCAACAGAGAGGATGGTCCCGATTCCCAGACCCGTTATCAGGATGCGTGTCCCCATGGCCGCCCTCCCGGTCAACCATGCAATAGACAAAATAACGGCCAGGGATACCGCTAGTTGCAGCAGAACCAAGCCACGCCTTGCTAATGCATACTGCAGGCTTTGCCTGACGATGACCCGAAGGTCGAGGGCGCGCTGCACAACTGTGACGTAGGCCAGCGTTACCGGAAAGAGGGCCAAGGCGCAATAGATTGGAAAGATCACAAGAGGATGGATCTCAGCAGTTTTTAGCCTCATCCCTCGGTAGAGAACGGTTTCGACAAAAATTGGAACGAGCAGGCTGACGGAAAACCCATACAGAAGAACCCGCAGGCGACGCTTTCCATCCGGATCGATCTCTCCGTGCAGCTTTCCGAACAGGACAAACAGGAATAAAGGGATGCAGAACCAGTACAGAAACAGACTGCCCCAGGACGCCCAGAGGAGCGAGCCGGGATGCAAGGAGCCAAACTCCGTCCATTCGTTGTTGAAAAATCGCACGGCTACATTGATCGTGTAAATGCACAGGAGCGGAACGAGAACCAACCATTTCCAAGTGCTATGCCGAACGTCGAACCTTGCCCGTTCCGGAAAGTAAATGGCAAACACTACCAACCAGATTGGCCAGCTGCGAAGGACTGCCCCTCGATACAGGAGAGCAAGGTGCTTAATCGGCATGCTCCACTGCATCACCCGGTCACGCACATCGCTGCCGTCTGTATTCACGCTAAACGAGATAAGGACAGCGAGCATCAGCCATGCACGGCGATCTTCAATGCGGATAAAGCTGACGTAAAATCCGAGACCCAGTGCAACGAGAGGTGCAATCCCATGCAAGACGAGAATTAACAGCCAGTCAGTGCTGAGCAAAGCCGTGAGTGGATTTGGCTCCCTGAGTAGATCGGAGGTGTCTTGTGCCCACACCGTCACCTGAAACGAGACTGCCACGACAAATGCGATCGCGAGAACGAAGTACCGAACCGAAGCAGCTTTCGAAGAACCCTCCATGGAAACGCTTAACATCCTACAGCACGCAACTGTGGTGTTGCTGGCTATAACTGCTCAGCCAGTATCTCGACAATGCGCCGGGCACTGGAGCCATCGCCGAAAGGAGACTGCGCCTTTGCCATGCTTTTGTAAGCACTTCCGTCGGACAGCAGTCGTTCCGTATTTGCAACGATTGCCTCCTGGCTCGTACCTACCAGCAGGGCCGTTCCCGAACTGACCGCCTCCGGGCGCTCGGTGGTGGTTCGCATAATTAGGGTCGGTTTACCCAGCACCGCCGCCTCTTCCTGTATGCCGCCGGAGTCAGTGAGAATCAGGTAGCAGCTGTTCATCAGGTGCACGAACTGCTCATAACGGACCGGCTCAATCAGCCGAATTCGCGGGTGTTCGCCCAGAAGTCTCGACACCGGATCGCGAACGTTGGGATTCAGGTGCACCGGATAGATAAATTCGACATCATCGTTCCGGTCGGCAATCGTGCGGATTGCCCCGCATATCTCCTCGAATGGAGAACCGAAACTCTCGCGTCGATGTGCTGTCACCAAAATAAGGCGGCGATCCTCCGAGGCAAACGTCTTTCTCTCAATTTCCGGCTCACGAGCGAGTGTTAAACGCAGGGCGTCAACCACCGTGTTGCCTACGCAGAAAACTGTCTGTGGGTCTACCTGTTCGGCAAGCAGCGCCTGCCGCGCTCCCTCTGTCGGCGCGAAATGAAACCTCGCCAGCACGGAGATTATTCGCCGATTCATCTCCTCTGGAAACGGGTTGTACAGATCCCGGGTTCTTAGTCCAGCCTCAACATGTCCTACCGGAACTCGCTGATAAAAGGCTGCGTTGGCCGCCATTAATGCAGTGGTTGTATCGCCCTGCACGAGTACCGCATGGGGCTTGGCACTCCGTATGGCTCCGCCGACATCAGTCAAAGCTCGTGCCGCGAAACTCGAGAGATCTTGGTTCGCCTGCATCAAATGAAGATCAATGTCCGGTTTAATGGCAAACCACTCCAGCACCGGATGGAGCATCTCCCGGTGCTGCCCTGTGACACAGACGATAGGCGTCAGGCTGGAAGTTGGCCCTTGAAGTTCCAGGATCACCGGAGCCAGCTTGATGGCCTCTGGCCTGGTCCCTAGAACTACCATCACGGCCCGTTTTCCCATCGGTCTTTCTACCGTAACGTCTTAACAGCTGCCGGACCGGCGAGTTTTGGACGACGCTTTGGGAAAAAGCGACGCAAGTATGGGCCGAGAAGGATTTTACTCACCTCCACGACGGTCTTGGCAGTCACTCGCCAGTCTCGCCAATCGAAGTCAAAGAAGTGAACAGGCGGTCGGTAAGAGTAGAAGAAGCCACGCCAGGTCAGCAAACCGGCCCGGATATAGCTTAGAAACGTATGGGCATCGCGCCGCACCGCAATATGGCGGAAGCCGAAATTTGTGGGCCGGACGGGCGCTACCGTTTGCCCGATCAGGTCCAGGTAGTGCAGCCATCCGATGTCAACGCCCGTATATGGGGCCGCGTCCGAAGTCACACTGTACCGCGGATTGGCTTCGATTAGTTTTACCCGTCCGTCGCGGGTGTCGCGCTTCAGCTCCAACTCGCATATGCCTGCGTAACCGATAGATCGCAGGAAGTGATCTGAGACGCGGTCTGCTTCCGGATCGTCCACCGGTTCCACTAAACTGGCGGAGCCGAAATAGATTGGGTCCGTTCGGATCTGACGAACGATGCAGCTTCCCAGTCGCCTTCCATCCCGACCGTAGCAGGAAAGGTAGCAGAGCTTTGCCGAATCTGGGCCCTCAATGATCTCCTGCACTACCAGCCTCGGCGTCACCGCCGCGACGCTCTCGTACTCGGCCAGTAACGCCTGCGGAGACTGAGCCAGAGCCAGCTTCTGCCCCAGCAGTGCGTGTCCGGCGGGCAGAGTTTCCCACTGCCTAAAATGAAGCGGCTTGATCAGGCATGGGAACTGTGCCGTGCTCGCGAAGCTGCTCAACTCTTCCCTTGATGTGATGAATTGCGTTCGCGCCGTCGCCAACCCGTTTGCTTCTGCAATGGCGTACTGCTTCTCCTTGGTTGCCAGAAGAGCCTGCGTCGCTGAAGCAGTCTGCAGAAACTGGTAGTGGCGCTCCAGCTCCGTCGCGTGCGCTGCGATGGCGGAAACGTATTGATCCGCGCTGGCAATCAGGACCGGGCGGCTTTGAAGCTCGCGTGCCAGACCCACCATAAAAGCAACCCAGGCCTGCGGCTCGTAATCGGGATTCGGGCACAAATAAGTTCTGCCATATGACGAGTGAAAGCCGGTTTGCTCTGGAGTGCAATCGAACGCAACGGTTCTCACCCCTCGCCGCAGCAGGTTCCGCATCAGCCCCACACCGGTCTGATACGCGCCGGCAATCACCACAGGTGGCCAGCCTTCCTGCGCTCGTTGCGGATTAGGCCGCCTGCTCTCGGTCACGACACTCATATGGTTCCTTTGATGCTACCCTGTGGAGGACTGTCTCCACCGCGCATCGCCGTCGCTCTGGACTCCGCCAACTCTGCTCCCGCCTGGATAGCCAGCGTTGTTCGCAATTTGCAGCCAGTTGCGATTGTTGTCCCGCCCAGAGTAAAGCCCGAACCCGCCCCCAGCTTTCTTTACCGGCTCTATCAGCGGTGGGATGCCGTTCGCCAGGTTTCGGCTCCCGATCCTCTCGCGTCCGAACCGTTGCCGGACCTGCCAGTTCTGGATTTAGACGAACTTCGGGAAGACATCGACATCCTATTGTGGTTCAGCAAAGAACCTCCTCCGGCGAAGCTGACCGGCGTTAAGGAAATCTGGGTGTTGGAGGACAGCAGCTCATTTCCCGAGATGATGCGTCATGAGCCAGTCACCACGGTCGGGCTCCAGTCTGTTCAGTCCCATACTGCTACCGAAATTGGTTGGTCGTTGGCGCAAAATCGGAAAACGGCACTGTGGAAGGCGGCGCAACTACCTGCTAAAGCCTTGCAATTGGGACCGTCTCAGAGGCAACAGTTCCCAGGGAGAGCCGAGGGAGTGCTCCCAAGTCAACCTTATCTGCCGACGAATGCTGACATGATCCGCTTCGCTGCTCGAAACATCGCTCGAACGGTAGATCGTCGCCTCCGCTACTCCAACAAGGAGTCACATTGGTTCGTTGCCTACCGAACGAACCCAAGTGGCTTCGTTTCGCAGCAGTGCCGGTTTAATTCTCAGGATTGGCAGACGCTGCCTGCTCCGCCCGGCCACTTTTATGCCGATCCGTTTGTTCTCACCTGGCGAGGCCGGACCTTCTTATATGTTGAAGACTATCTGTACGAGGAGGCTCGTGGCGTGCTGTCGGTGCTGGAATGGACGAGTGAGGGCACATTTGGGCCGGCAACCGAGATTCTGAACCGGCCGTATCACCTTTCCTACCCGTTCGTCTTTGAGCACGAGGGCGAGGTCTATATGATCCCGGAAACCATGGAAGCTCGGCGCATCGAGCTCTATCGGGCGGTGGAAATGCCGGGCAGATGGGAACTAGTCAAAGTTTTGCAGGAGAATGTCGCAGCGGTGGACACCACTCTTTGGATAGAGAACAGCGTCTTTTACTTCTTCACGAACATTGCCCAGCCCGGCATGACTGCAAACGATCTGCTCTATTTGTTTACGGCTGAGTCGCTGACTGGCGAATGGCGACCCCATCCCCAGAACCCGATTAGTCTCGACGTGCGAGCGGCACGAGGGGCAGGGAAGCTGTTTGGCATGGGAGGCAAGCTGATCCGGCCTTCACAGGACTGCTCGGTTCGATATGGCTATGCGATGCAGATGAGCGAGGTGGAGGTGTTATCGCCGCAAGAGTATCGCGAGAGAGCGCTGTTCCGCATTGAGCCTGACTGGATGCCGGGGCTTATCGGAACCCATACAATAAACAGTAACGATGCCGTGGAAGTGATTGACGGCCAGGTTTATCAGACTAAGTATCGACGCATTAGAAAGGAATCGTAGATTTAGTGGGTCCAGTTGATCAGTTTATGTTGAAGCTCCGGCGTGGAGATGGTTGGTTCTTCAGTCGTGCCAAGAGAACAGCTAAGGCGATTGTTACTTCCAACTTACCCGTCCCAGGTTTTCTGAAACCGATTTACCGGTCTATCTACGGCCTGCACTACACGGTGAAGTACGGCTTCATCCGTTTGCTGACTTACTTCTACTACGAGCCGACCTTCCGTGCGCGATGCACAAAGGTAGGCAGGAACTTACAGTTGTGGGCGTTCCCTCATGTCAGTGGACACTCCACGATCATCATCGGAGACAACGTAAGTATCTACGGGCACCTCGGCATAGGTAGCGGACGCATTCACGATAATCCGACTCTGCGCATTGGGAATGGCGTTGATATTGGCCACAACGTCTTTTTCACGGTGAATCAGGAAGTAATCGTCGAAGACTATGTCAACATCGCGTCGTTCACGCACATAATGGACAGCGATTCACACCCGCGCGACCCCTACTTGCGTGCTCAGAAACTGCCGCCGAGCCGTGACGAGATCAAGCCTATCCGCATCGGCTCGCGCGCCTGGATCGGGCTTGGTTCGTTCATTATGAAAGGTGTCACCATCGGCGAGGGCGCCATTGTCGGATCAAATAGTGTCGTCATCAGCGATGTTCCGCCGTTCTCTGTTGTGGTGGGAAATCCAGCTCGGGTAATTCTAAAAGACACCCGTACCAAACCGGAGATAGTGCCCGAGCCTGCTTCGGTTGTTGCCTGATTCTCCGTTCACAGATATGCACCACCGTCCAGGTTGGTGAAGACTTGGGACTGGTTCAGCTATTCGTCTCTTCGATTAAAGCCTCAACGTTAACCGAGTAAATAGCAGGCTTACCCTGGAAGTCGCTGTTAAAGTACAGCCGATGGCTATCAGATGAGAATACCGGTGCGCACCCTGCTGGATTGCTGGCGCGATGCTCGCACAGTGTAAACTCGCGGCGGGTAGCGCGCAACAGGAG